>JBEKFU010000044.1:0-20909 GCA_050013155.1 Thermacetogeniaceae bacterium
TTTGCCGTGGACAACATCCACGACAAGAGCCTGCTGGAGGTGCTGCATAACCCTCTCTTCGCCGAATACCAGAAGCGCCAGCCCTTCTCCGACAACATGCTGCGTCCCTGCCCGATCATTGACAACCCCCAGGCCCTGCGGGAGATGGTGCAGGCTGCGGGTGCCCACCCCACCCACGAAGGGGCGGAAACAGTGCTGGGGAGCGAGATCGGCAGCTTCCTCGACCAGCGCTCGGCGGAGTGGAAGCGGGTATCCGACCCGATCTGGGAGGAGCGTCAAAAAATCAGGGCTGCGGAAGAGCAGCGATCTGCTTCATAGCATACGGTTCATTCCAGTCAACGAGGCTATCAATCAAGCAACCCCGGAGAGAGACGATCCGGGGTTGCTCTTTTTCCGCTTTGCTTGCAGATACAGGGCTGGCGCCCGGGATGAAGTTTTACCGCGATGACTACCCACTCTAATGCCCCCGCTTCTCCTCCGCATCCGGGCTTACAGCCCGGCCTGAAGAATGCGGAGTACATGAAGCGGTGGGATAAGAGCGGCTACGTCCCTGGATTAACGAGTTCTAAGCTTCAGTGGGAGAAGGCAAGCCCCCACTGAAGCCAAGAACTCGTTGAACAGCCGCTTTGCCGGGCCGGCTCTGCCAAGTCGAACATTGTGCGAATAGGAAGCGGGGGACAGGGGAATGGATATACTCAAACGAAGCAAAGCGAAGTTATCACGAAGGCGAGAGGTGTATTGTAATGCCAAGGTTCGATTTTAAAGGCCTTATTGACCATTTCCTTAAAATATATGGACAAGCCCCTGCTGACGGCATGTTCGAGATCCCCATGATGGGAATGGCCTATGCCCCGCCACCGGCGCAGAATGAATCAGAGGCGCCGGATGGCGGAGAATGGGTTGCGCCTGGTAGAGAAGATTGAGCAGGAAAATGCTGGACGGCCTACTACATGTCCGACAGATCAACCTGCAACTGGGTCATGTCAAACCCTTCCAGAGATAGCCCACCCTTGAGCATCTCCGGGCTAATAATCGCCCAGGCCTCATCGCAGTACCTCATGTAGAACTGCAGTGTCAACTTCTGCAAACGGCCCCAGGTCACGCAAACCAGGTTCCCGCGGTAAGCGACGAGCGGCACGTAGTGGCCGCCCACTATCTGCGGCATACCATACACGACGCTCCACGGTTGTCCGGCGTTGAACTGGTCCATTGCCGATTCAGGGACCTCCAGGCCTATGCCCACAGCGCTGAACAGGTAGAGAGCTTCGAGGAGATCATCGATGTTGCCCGGCTCCAGTGCAAGATACGCTCCAATCTTATGCCGGGCGCCTTTGGCATCGATCAGGCCGGTCAACTGCCGGTATTGCAGTGCCTGGCGTACATCGGTCCCCTGATCCGTTTCAGGTTTGCCAGGAACATAGCCGGTGGCGGCGGAGTAATCCGAGGTAGCGTTTTCAGCCTCGAAAGTGGCCGGGTTTCCGGCTTCCGTCGTCCACAGCATCGTTTCGTGATCCGCTCCGGCGAATACACAGTCTCCTGCAGTGTCATTGCCGAGCATCTCCCAGGCGTTGGCGCCGATAAGGCTCTCGTGGCCGAACTGCGCCGGATGAGGTGGCAGCGGCCCCTTGCGGTAATGCATTAACCGAAGGTCACGCTTGTCGTAAGTTGCCGGTTTCTTGCCGAACTTGAGTGTTGTACTCATATAATCATGTCTCCTCTCTAGGGGCAGGACACACGAACTGCCTCCAACTGCTCTTTTTATATGCGGCACTACCACATGTTATGCCCTGCCTTCCGTCTTCCGGGCGGCCTATTACTGTTCCTCCTTGATTATCGCGGCCAGGGCCCTGGCAAAACAGCGTCCTGCCACCAGCGCCTCGTCCAGGGTATTTTGATCGCTTCCCACTTCCACCAGGATGGCGTGAGGAAAGACGTGCTGGTTGTAGCGCCCCTCCATCAAGCGCACCTGCTTCAGAACGCCTGGATACATCTCCTGGAGGCGGTTGCCCACCTCCTGGGCAAAGGCATAGTTCTCCCTCCAGTTCGGGTCGGGCAACCCACGCTGGCCATTCCCGATCACTATTATAATCCGGGCAGAATCTTCGCCGCCAACTTTTACAGTCTCCTTGAACGGCAAACCGGCATCGCGGTGCACATCGAGCAGCGCCTTCAGGCTTGGGTTCTGCTGTACCAGGCGCGTGGCGGTGGGCAGGGACTTGATATAGGACAGAGGAAAATTCGGATAATCGTGAATGGTCAGGTCATGCACCGAATTGATTCCTTCCTCCGCCAACACCTTGACCATCTCGTTTCCCACCATACTGACACCCCCGTTCTGCCCTTCGACCTTACTTTGTCCCTGCCATGGGATGTAGGTCTCGGCATTGTGGGTATGGTAAATAGCAACCAATACCGGCTGCCCTGACAGGTCCGGAGTCGTAGCGCCGGATGTTGCAGGAGCATTCAAGGGCAACTCGCCTGGCGCCTCCGGTGCTGTTACTGCTGCCACGCTGGTATCCGGCGCCGCCAGACCGTTTGCATCCGCCAGCCCATGCTCCAGGATGCCGGGCAGGTAGCCGGAATCGAGGCCGGTCAGGCCTGCCATGGCCTTGCTCAGCAAGGGTTGACCGCCCCCATTTTCCGGCACGTTTAGGGGCAACCCCAGGGACAGGACGCCCTGAAAGGAACAACCCTGTAATGAAATCAGGCGTGGGGCCTGTAAAACCCCCCACAACAGGATCAAGAATATCAGGACCGGCGCCGGAGGCAATAAGGATGAAATCCTGAAGGAAGACCAGGCCGCCCCCCGGCCCCGCACCGCCATATGACCCGGCACAGTGTTCACCCCCGGGTTTTGTCCATGTATCATCGATCATCTTATTCCTGTCGCTGGTAATTTATCCTATAATTTATGAGAATTTTGCTGGCCTTTCAGGATGTCAGCCGTCAGGTCCAGTTTGAAAATTTCTATCCCCATTAAACTTTACCAAGAGCAATTACCATAATCTCTCATATTATATATCGAGCGACAACCGGTAGACGCGGCTCCGGCTGCCGGGGCGTGGGTTACAAGGTTGTCTGGAGATCATAAATAGATATAAAGAACAGCATTGGAGGGGGATCTGGTGAATATCAAGATTGGCGACATTGTTACCAGAAAGTCCTACGGTGGTGACATCTATTTCAAGGTTGACAACATTGTTGGAGATCAGGGAAGGGAGTATGCGGTGCTCCGGGGTATCGTCTATCGTCTCTGTGCTGATGCCCCATTGAATGATCTGGAAAGGAAACATCAGACCGATGCCGATAGGCACCGGAAAGAGAATTTGAAAAAGCAGAGACAGCTACTCATTCGGGTGGCAAGTCATATGTCTAACCCATGCATACCCGCAGCAGTGCTCGTAAGCCCGTCGGCTGCAGCGAATCATCTCCGTCCATCCGCTACGCAATCAAAAACAAAGGCTATAATCTGTAACTTATCCGTACAAGGTAAATAGACATTTTTGAAGAATCTTTATAAGATCGACCTGCTGCCCGCACAGGCCGCCTGCATTACCAGTCGAGCGGAGCAGGGTTGTCCGAAGGGGATGGGATTCACCGGCAAGACAGTGCCCCAGGCTTCCGGGGAGCGGGGTTTGGGCATACCGATTATCAACATGCGGCACAGGACAGGGAATGATCTCCGACCCGGTGAAAGAGAAGGATGGGTGATAGTAACGCAGTGGCTGAGGGTTACCGAGGTGATTCAAAAATGACTGTTGGAATCAGGCCCAAGCCGCCGGTAAAATGGGCCGGGGGGAAGGGGCAGTTGCTGTGGCAGTTAGCGCCACTTTTTCCGTCTGAATATCATGTCTACCACGAACCTTTTATAGGCGGGGGAGCGGTGTTCTTTCATCTCTTGCCGGAAAGAGCCTGCCTGATTGACAAAAATAACGAACTGATCAACTGCTACCTTGTGATACGGGACAATTTGGATGCGTTGATCGACGATCTGAAGCAACATGTGAACGAGGCAGAATATTACTACCGGGCCCGGGCTGCAGACCCTGAGCAGATGGATGCGGTAAGCCGTGCATCCAGATTCCTTTTTCTGAACAAGACTGCCTTTAACGGTCTCTGGAGGGTCAACCGGCAGGGACGGCACAATGTTCCCTTTGGGCGGTATAAAAACCCGAAGATCCTCGATGAGCCAAACTTACGGCTTGTGCATGCAGCATTGAAAAAGGCGGAGATCGTTTCAGGCGATTTTGCCAAGGTACTGGAGCACGCAGAAAGAGACGATTTTGTCTATTGTGATCCTCCCTACGACCCTCTCTCCGAGACAGCCCACTTTACCAGCTACACTTCGGATGCGTTTGATACTGGGGATCAGGAACGGCTATCCGAAGTTTTTAAATTGCTGGACGAGCGGGGCTGCAGGGTCATGCTCAGCAACTCGGATACCGGACTGATCAGGCGATTGTACAGCGCCTTCGATATCCAGGTTGTCCAGGCGAGGAGGGCAATCAATTGCCAGGCCGATAAGCGCGGCCCGATCACGGAACTGGTAATCCGAAACTATGATTAACGAGTTCTAAGCTTCAGTGGGGGAAGGCAATCCCCCACTGAAGCTTAGAACTCGTTAATCCAGGGACGTAGCCGCTCTTATCCCCCCGCTTCATGTACTCCGCATTCTTCAGGCCGGGCTGTAAGCCCGGATGCGGAGGAGAAGCGGGGGGTATTAGAGCGGGTAGTCATCGCGGATAAAAGGAGGGACCAAAAAAAACGCTGCATGTTTGCAGCGTCAGCGATCCATTGACAGGCGGGAGAATGGCACTGGACTCAAATCCGGACAACTGTTGTTTCTCGACCTTGCCGTCAAGTCTCCAGACCAGTATCCCACTTAACTTCCGTACGGTGAAGAACTCAATCGTTTCATCCTTACAGGTACTTTGCCCTTACAGGATAATCAAGTTCTCCCGCCTGCAAGATTATCATAGCACAATTTAACTTTAAAATCAAATAAAATCATGACTCGTAATCTAAATAATAAGTTTAGATAAGATTTCGGTTGGTGCGGAAGATCGGTTAATAAGTCTCAAAAGAGGCGAATTCACTCAGTTCTTTTCTCGGTCGCGGTTCAGGCTCTTCAGATGGGTAACCAAGCGGAGTCATGGCAACGACCCTGATCTGCTCTGGTATATTGAGAACCTTCTTGACCTCATTCTCATAGAAATGACCCAACCAGCAGGTGCCGAGCCCCAGTTCATGAGCCTCTAGAAACATGAAAGACAGGGCTATCGAAACGTCAATCGGATAAGTAAGCTGGCCACAGGTCATCTCTTTTTGTGCTGTTCCGCATCCAACCAGCACTACCGGTGCTGTTCCTACAAACTGCTGCCCGCCAGCAGCTTGCGCCAGCTTCTTCCTGGTTGACTCATCTTTAATGACGATGAATTTCCAATCCTGCATGTTGGCGGCTGAGGGAGCCAGCCTTCCAGCATCCAATACCTTCTTCAACTTGTCATCTTCAACCTCCCTTGAACTGTATGCCCTGATACTTCTTCTTCCCTTGATTGCTTCAAACACATCCATCTCAAAGATCCTCCTTCGATTTTATTAAAGAGGCTGCCATCTTAATCCTGTTAACGCCATAATGGATCATCTGCCAAAGAAAGTCAATGCTGTTGCAGGCTACGCGCTCTGGGCTGAATTTACCCGATGACTACCCGCTCTAATGCCCCGTTTCTTCGAAGCGGTGGGATAAGAGCGGCTACGTCCCTGGATCACGATTTCCCCGATGGCTAACCGCCACTAGACTCCCACTGAAGTGGGAGCTAAGTGGCGGTTAGCCCCTGGATCAGCGCAACTAAGGCTTCCGCCTTCGCGGGGTATCCTCTGGGTCGGCTCGGCGCAAGCCAAGTTTTACAGATAAGCTTCAGTGGGGGAAGCTAGCCCCCACCTGAAGCTAAGAACTCGTTGACGATTCAAATGGAAAGCTGTTTCTTGAGCTTAGGGGGAGGCTCGAGCAGGACCACCTTTTTCCCGTCCAAGATGTTATAGGCACCCTCAATGTCGTTGACGAGGATTTCTGCCATGTCCTCGCTGAAGCTCTCCTTGACAACCACCCTCAACGCCGTAATGCTCTCCGCGTTTTCCGGAAGCCTGTAGGCCGGGAGCATCCAGCCCCGCTCACGCAGTTTCTGCGACAACTGAAAAGGAGAAAACCCGGGATCTCGCTTGAACTTGAAGGCCACGATAGGCAGGACGATTTCGCTGAGCAATTCGAACTTCCCTGTTGCCACCAGTCTCTGCGCGAGATAGCGGGCGTTTTGCATGCAGTTATTCATGATCGAGGTGTAACCTTCCCGCCCCAGCCGCAGCAGGTTGTAATACTGCGCCAGCATCATGCTTGACCCGCCCGAGAAATTCAAGGTATAGGTTGACATGGTTTCTCCCAGGTAGTTCACGTGAAAGACCAGTTCCTCGGGTAAATTCTTTGCATCCTTGAAGATCAGCCAGCCCAGGCCGGGATAGACAAGACCGAACTTGTGCCCCGACACATTGATCGAGCGCACTTGAGGCACTCGAAAATCCCATTTCAGGTCGGGCTTGGTGAAGGGGAGGATGAAGCCGCCGCTGGCCGCATCCACATGAATCGGAATATCCCAGCCCTTATCCCTCTTAACTGCAATCAGCAGGTTGTTGATCTCTGCAACGGGCTCACAGGCGCCTGTATAAGTGGTCCCGATGACGGCGCCCACACAGATAGTGTTTTCATCAATGCAGGCAGCGACCTGTCCCGGGTCGATGGTGAAACGATTCGTTTCCATCGGAATGATGCGGGGCTCCACGTCAAAGTACTTGGCAAATTTGTTCCAGCAGATGTGGGCGCCGGCGCCGAAGACGATGTTCGGCCTGTCATGAGGTTTTCCCTGTTCCATGCGCCGCTTTTTCCAAGTCCACTTATGTGCCAGCAAGCCCAACTCGATTGCCTCAGATGACCCGAGGGTAGCAGTTCCGCAAAACTGAACCTGTTCGTGGGCGTTGAACAGGTGAGCGAGGATGTGGACGACACGCTGGTGGATCTCGTTGGTTTGAGGGTATTCGAAGCGGTCAATGAAATTTTTCCCCAAGTTTTCGATGATTAGTTTTTCAGCTTCCGGCTCCATCCAGGTGGTGGTGAAACTTCCGAGATCGAATGCGGTGTTTCCGTCCATGTATAACTCATCATGGATGATCTGGTAGGCTACGTCGGCGGGCATCATCTTCTCGGGCAGCCTGTACTTGGGAACCCTTTCGACAAAATATCTTGTCGCATAGGTAGGCGACAAAGAAAGTTCTGAATCAGACAGTCTGTAAAGATCTTTTTTGAAAATCAATGATTTTTTTGCTCCCTTCATTGTGAATTCTAAAAACGACTCTAGGAGCCGATACCCACGCCGGGCAGGAGCGGGCATTAACAGGCCAGACCTGTTTCCATACTACCATATGGCAGATGGCCCGGCATAGTTCTTTATGGGGCTGGGGGGAGGCAGTAATATGCTTTCTCATGTTCCGATGATTTTTGTTCCTAAAGGTAATGGCCTTGTTATTGAAGAATAATAATAACTACTTGGCCTGTCTAAGAGTTTTGAAACGAAAGGCGCGACAAATGTTCGGATTATCTTCAGCAAAAGGAAAATGGCATCTTCATGCATTTATTTTTGTATCATGCCTGATTCTTTTCGTATTGATCGGCGCCGGTTGCAGCAAATTAGGACAGGCATCAGGCAAAGTTGTTTCCACTGTTAATAGCGCTCTATCCGGTCAAACTGCGTCAAGTCAGACTGCATCAAGAGACCTGACATGGTCCTATGGCGGAATAAGATTTACCTGTCATATAAGAGCGCCGCAGCAACTGCTGGATTGGGACCGGAAGATCTACCAGTTGACAGCCGGGTTTTACAGCGGCAAATATTCGCAGACTGATTTAGATTATATGCCGGCAGAGTTCAGGCGGTTGGTGCTTTCCGATTCCCTGCAAGAAGGCGGCGACCTCGTGCCATGGGTCAACGATATTCATAACAGCCAGTTGGCGGGCGATATCGCCGATCAACTTGCGTCCTATGCCCGGCGCAAAGGGTTTGACTACTTTCACACGGCGGAATTCATCCAGAGCTTCGTGTGCGGTGCGATCCCCTATCAGGTTACCTATGCGCCCGAATTACCTGCCCAGACCCTGATAGACAACGGAGACTGCAAGGACAAATCAATTCTTCTGGCGGCGCTTCTCAAGAGCCTATCATACAAGGTAACTCTGCTGGAGTTCCCGCCCCGAGGCGGGGAACCGGGACATATGGCGGTGGGCGTTGCCTTTAGCAACAGCCAGATACCGAGAAACAGGGATCTGTCCTACTACAGATACAAGGGATATAGCTATTATTTTGCGGAAACCACGGCGCCTAACTGGCCGCTGGGGGCTGCCAGCGTCGACGAGCCGGCGCATGTCTACGATATCAACTGAGAGTTCTTAAAGAAAACTTACTTCAGAAGGGGTTTTAAACCATCTGAAGTTTAGTTGACTTAATGGGGTTGTGGTAGCCAAGTGGCGTTAAGCCCCTGGATCAGTGCAACTATGGCTTCCGCCTTCGCGGGGTACCCTCTGGGTCGGCTCGGCACAAGCCAAGTTTTACCGATGGCTACCCGCTCTAATGCCCCCGCTTCTGAAGCGGTGGGATAAGAGCGGCTACGCCCCTAATTAACTGGCTCTATGCTTCAGTGGGGGAAAAGCAATCCCCCCACTGAAGCCAAGAACTCGTTGAACCTGATTGACAGCGTTCGCTGTTGATATATACTGACCTTAGAAATTGATAATCAAGATCGGAGGTATGGATAATGCGAGTGATCGGTTTTGTGGGAAGTCCGAGAGAGAATGGCAATACCGCTGCATTAGTCAAACAGATTCTTGTGGGCGCAGCTTCGGCAGGAGCAGAGACCGAAGTGTTTTTCCTGAATAATTTGAATATCAGGGGATGCCAGGCATGCATGTACTGTAAATCGCATGACGGATGCAAGCAAGAGGATGACATGATCCAGTTGATAGAAGAGATCAAGAAGGCGGATCGCATTGTCATCGGATCCCCGATCTATATCGGGTATATAACCGGACAGGCCAAGGTATTTCTTGACCGCTTGTACGTCTTCAGCACAGGTCCCAATTCTCCCAGCAAAATGCCTGCCGGCAAGAAGGCTGCCCTGGTCTTTTCTCAGGGTAATCCGGACGAAAAAGCATTCAGCCAATACATCGAAGCCTTTCCAGGCTTCTTGAGAAGACTGGGAATAGAAATTACTGATACGCTGTTTGCCGCCGGCGTCCCCAAAGCTGTGGATAACGAGGCCCTGATGGAAAAAGCCTTTCAAATTGGGGCTGATCTGGCCAAATAGGTACCAGGGTAAGGGGTGAGCTGCTTTATAGCTTTAAACTTTCGGGATCGCATATTAGAGAGTACTATCGTGAAGCGGCTAGAAGGATTTTTAGAGAGAGAACGGAGTATTATGCGTGCTTGACTGGTATCAAGTATAAATCGGTCAGGGTATCGGCAGCAACCAGACGCTGGGGATCCTGCGGCGTAAACGGCATGCTGAATTTATCGTGGCGTCTGGTCATGGCTCCTTTGCGCGTCATTGATTCGGTTGTCGTTCACGAGCTTGCCCATATAGAATTCAGGAATCACTCAAAGGATTTTTGGGCAAGGGTGCGGATGATCATGCATGTCTTCAATGATGGGCCGGGACCGGCCGGCTTGCGCTACTGCATCAACTCGGCCGCCCTGCGCTTTATCGATGTTTGCTACTGACGTCGACTCGCCTAAAAGTAATAGCGCTCCGGATTCGATACAGGGGGGCTTCGCATGTCCACCATATTTATACCGTAACGAGTATCGTTCACTATCATAGTCATATGATTTCCAGCAATTCTGGCCCTGCAGTTCCCATTCAACAAGGGCATAGCGCAACCTGAACAGATGATCCTTTTCCCAGGTATCGGCAACCAGGCGATATTCAGCCATTCTAACCAGGTGATAGATCAAGGCACTCGAGAAACCACCTGATGATGGCCTCCAGCCGATGAACCCGATGCCAGGGTTGTCCGTTGCGACTCAGATTATGGTCCTCGTTTGGGTAGCGCAGCAGCAAGACCTTGCGCCCAAGGAGTTTGAGGGCCGTATAGAACTGTTCCGCCTCGGATATTGGCACACGCAGATCGTTTTCTGAATGAATCATCAGCAGTGGCGTCTTCACCTCGTCTGCGAAGCTGATCGGCGAATGTGACAGATAGACACCTGGAATGCGCCAGGGGGGACCTCCAAAGTCCGCAAGGTGATTGAAGGCGAAATCGCTGGTGCCAAAAAAGCTATATCCGTTGCAGATGCCGCGCATGGAGACAGCGGCCTGAAAGCGGTCGGTGTGCCCAATGATCCGGTTCACCATAAACCCTCCGTAACTTCCGCCTGCTACTCCCAGCCTGGCAGGATCGATCCCACCCCGCATCACCGCCTGATCGATGGCGTTCATGACATCTGCAAAGTCCTGATCACCCCAGTCACCCCTGATGGCGGCGGTGAAAGCCTGGCCGTATCCCATGCTCCCGCGTGGGTTTGCATAGACGACCGTGATGTTGTTGGCAGCAAACAACTGGAACTCGAAAAAGAAACGGTACCCGTACATCAGGGTCGGACCGCCGTGGATCTGCAGCACGGCGGGTGTCCTGGTATGTGAGCAAATTCCGGAAGGTCGTAGGATCCATCCTTCTACATTAACCTCTCCGGATCGAGCTGTAAAGCGTTCGGGTTCAGAGATCTCGACTGTTGACAGGAACTCCCCGTTCACATTCGTGAGCCGGCGCTCGTGATTGGTACCTTCAAGATCCAGGAGAAAAACATCATTCGGAGTTACCGGATCAGAGTGGCAAATCGCCGCGCGATGGGAGTCCTGGCTGACGCTAAAGTTATAAATGACCCGTTTTCCTTCAGTCACAGATTCAACCCGTCCGCTCTGCGCCTGCACTCGCACTAGATGGCTCATGCCGCTGTCACTGGCCAGATAGAAAAGGGAGCGCCCATCTGGTGTCCAGACAGGAGGCGAGGACATCTGGGGCTCGATCAGATCGGCGATGGACATATCCCCGAAGGGCCGATCAAACCCGGCTGTGATGTCGTGGGGTTCTCCTCCGAAAGTGTCGATTATCCAAACGGATGGCTGGGTATAGTTGCCATACTGCAGTCCGTGGCCAATATAGGCGATGGTTCTGCCGTCCGGGGAGAAGGCTGGACTGTGGGCCGGACCCAAGCTTTTAGTAAGCCTGCGCATGTAACCGCCGGTGGCTGGCGTCAGACCGATATCTCCTATGAGCATGCGGTTCGGATCCTTTGCCTCAACTGCCATCCACTGGCTCATCGAAAAGGCGAGGTATCGTCCGTCCGGCGACCAGGCAGGGTCCTCATGATTAGCCATGCCTTCTGTTAGAACGTGTAACGACTTTTTTCGCAGATCGACCACGGCTATCTGGGTAAACTTCTCACCGATAAACCCTATACCGTTTTCTTTGTAAGGAAGCGTTGTGATTAGCCGGACGTCAGCGGTAAACCTCTCCCTCGGAGAAAGTATTCTGGGTTTTTCGATCTCAGGTTCGATCCCCTTTTCGCTGATCAGAATCGTAAAGGCGATCCTTTGCCCATCAGGTGACCATACCGGCGGTCCGGAAATACCCTTGAGCGAGGTAACCTTGCGCGCCTTACCCCCGCTCGCGGGGATAACCCAAATCTGGGGCGACCCGCTTCGAGTGGATAGAAACGCGATCCACCTGCCATCTGGCGACCAGGCGGAAGCAAAATCAACCTGATCCCCCCAAGTTAGGGGCATGGCGTTACCTTCTGCAGTGGACACCATCCAGAGATGGGAGCGGTATTTGTCTTCCTCCGGAACAAAGACCTTCTGAGCAAAACAAACCCGGGATCCGTCGGGTGAGATTTGTGCCCCGGTGATCAACCGGATCTGAAACAGGTCCTCGGGCCGTAGTCGGTGGCGCCGCCCTGAATCCTCATCTTGGTGAGCGCTGTGAAACTCGCTGTTTGGCAATTCTTGAGGACGCATCTCTCAATGACCCTTCATTTCCTCACGTATACGCCCGATCTCTTCCTGGTACCGGGCTACGTCCTGCATCAGTCCGGGCCATGCCGGTCCCAAGTGGTTCCTGGCAATCTGTTCTGCTGTTCTTATCTCTTCTATGGACGCTCGCGCCCACATAGTAGTAGCCTCTACCGTGCCTTGATAAGCCGGTGGTGCATTCTGTCGCATCAGGGCAATGTTGGAATCGATATTCTCCCCGGGCTTTAGAGTATTAATAATATATGGTATGAGAGGAAGTTAGAGGGGGTTCCACGCAATGTCCAGGCGAGGGTATCGTGAGTGTTAGTAATAGGTGGGGGTGATTCACAAAATCAGAATAGAAACGATATTTTCACTATAAGTGATATTCTTCCGGTAATCGAGAGCAACAGTTTCGTTTAATGCCAGACAGACAGGAATGTTAGAGCCCCCGTAAAGATACTTTTTTGCACCCAACTTCTTGAACGGATAACCGAGCCGGATTAAAAAACCTAGGAGATCGTTCTCGACTACGGCATAGCCGTAGGTGATTCCCCTTTCCAGGCACCAGGCAAATAGAGTGTGCAACAAGCCCATGGTTAATTCGAGACCCCTTGCCTCTTTAGCCACTGCCAGGCGAGATATCTCGACATAGTGGATCACGTGCTCAGGCACCGTTATTCCAAAACTATTTATTATAGGCAAACCCAACTCCGAAGGGAAGATGGCGCGCACCGTCCCGACAACCCAGTTATCTTTTAAAGCCAGGAAATGAACCGAATGCGGATCGAACTCGTCTATCTCCCTGCCATCCGGGTAATCAACTTCTTTTAACCACTGTTTTTCTTGGCAATAAACTTGATAGCGCAACCTGAAAAGCTCATCCTTCTCCCGGGTATCGGCAACCAGGCGATACTCAGCCATTCTAACCATTCCCCTTATCTCAAATCCATAATTCATACTTTTCTGAACAAAAATTAAAGTAAATAAGTATAAGTGCGACTAAGGCTTGCGCCTTCGCAAATGCTCGGCGCGAGCCAAGTCTTCTATATCTTATTCAAATAATTTGCAAGGGTGAAAGCGAGAGCCGGAGTGGTATGGCACGGGTTGCCAATAGATTGCATATTATATTTAATCCGGCAGAATATGGAGTTGGCGATGAGTAGGGTGTATGCCTTAAATATTGCAGATCTTGATGAATCATATCTTTGTCTGCTAAAATCCAAAGTTTCTGACCAGAGGCGGAATGAGGTCGAAACCCTTTCCAATGGCGAGAAGGTTAAGCAGCAACTGGTATCGGAATCCTTGATCAGGACGATCGTGAGAAAGGAATTGGGTATGAGCGAAATCGGCTTTGGAAAAGGCCCTTACGGTAAGCCGTTTATCATTGGATTACCTGATTTCTACTATAACTTGGCTCATTCCGGGGCCTGGGTCGTTTGCGCAATAGATTGCGCCCCCATAGGGATAGATATAGAACGGGTCAGACCGGTTGATGCAGATCTTGCAAGGTTGTACTTCTCAACTGACGAGTACCGGAGTTTGATCGTTAAGGACGAACCCGAGCGAAGCAGCCTGTTTTTCGATCTATGGACATTGAAAGAGAGTTATGTCAAGGCTAAGGGTGGGGGCCTGGCAATTCCTCTAGACAGCTTCACAATTTATCCTGAACAGGATAGGATCGCGGTTTTATCGCAAAACGGGCCGGAAGAGGTATTTTTCAAGTGGTATGAGTTGGGCCTGAGCTACAGGGTCTCTGTCTGTGCTGGCAATGGTGATTTCCCGGATAATATTACTCGAGTAGGTTTGGATGACATTTTGAACCCAGCCCGGGAAAGCTTTGAGTGCCTTTTTTAACCACAGATGACTACCCGCTCTAATGCCCCCGCTTCTCTGAAGCGGTGGGATAAGAGCGGCTACATCACTGTATTAACGAGTTACCCGATGGCTAACCGCCACTAAACTCCCACTGAAGTGGGAGCCAAGTGGCACTAAGCCCCTGGATCAGTGCAATCAAACAATAAAGCCGGTAATAGCAAAACTCTTCGTTTTTAAGGGAGAGTTGACGCCAGAAACACGTTTTATAGAAGATCTCGGAGCTGACTCTCTGGATATCATTCAGTTATCAAGTGAGATGGAGAATATGTTCGGAATCACAATCCCACTGGGTGACCTGGTAAAGTTGCAAACAATAGCCGATGTGGTTGGCTACATCGAGAACCATCGTAGGGGTTAGCATACGTGTCTTGATAAGGGGGGGGAGAGCATGTCTCTAGCTGCCTTTTTGCGCCATGGGGCCGGGTGTTTTCCTGGAAAAACAGCTATCTACTATGAAAATACAGAGATCACGTACGGTCAACTGGACCTGGAAGTCGACAGTGTGGCCAGTGGCATCCTCGGCCTGGGACTCAAACACCAAGAGATGGTCGGGTTGATGCTGGGCAACGGTCCGGACTTTGTGCGTTCCTTTTTTGGCATTACCAGGGCCGGGGGAGTGGTGGTGCCCTTGAACCCTCTCTATAAGGGTGAAGAAATCATTTATATGTTGAATGAAGCGTCGGTGGTGTTTCTGATCGCCACTCAGGCTCTCTTACCGTTAGTTCAGAGCGTTTGGAGCCACGTCCCCAGTCTCAGGCAGCTAATCATTACCGGGGGAGAAAAAGCTGAAAATATTGTTCCTTTCAAACAGCTTCTCGGTCAGCCTGGAGATCCCGTAGATACAGAAGTAAAGCCGGGGGACATTGCCGCTTGCCTGTTCACTTCAGGAACAACCGGAAGGCCCAAGGGGGCCTTATTGTCCCACGGGAACCTGATCTTTGACGTTCAGGCAGCAACATCCCGCATCGAGTTCCGGCCCGAAGACAGACACCTGTGCGTTCTCCCTCTCTTCCACTCCTTCGCCCTGACCGCCACCCTGTTATGTCCCTTCTATACCGGGGGAACCATGGCAATCCTCCCCCATTACAGTCCCGACCTGGTTCTTGATGAGATCAGATTAAAGAGGCTGACGGTTTTTTGCGGCATACCACCCATGTATGCTACACTGCTTCCGGCGCTTGCGAACATTAATTCTGATGATCTCCATTCCCTGCGTCTCTGTGTATCCGGAGGCGCTCCCATGCCGGTGGAAGTCATGCAAAAGCTTGAGAATCAGTACGGGATCATGATCCTCGAAGGAGACGGCCCCACGGAGACCTCGCCGGTATCATACGTCAACCCCCCGGGCTTGCGCAAGATTGGTTCGGTCGGGCCGCCCCTGGATGGTGTCAGGGTCAGCATCCTGGACGAGAACGAGATGAGACTGCCAGTCGATGAGATAGGCGAGATCTGTATCCAGGGGCCCAATGTCATGCAGGGTTACTTGAATCAGCCGGAGGCAACGGCAGAAGCCATGAAAGGGGGATGGTTTCACACCGGGGACCTGGGCAAAGTGGACCAGGATGGCTATGTTTATATTGTTGATCGAAAAAAGGACATGATTATTGTAGGGGGTCTGAACGTTTATCCCAGAGAGATCGAGGAATGTCTAAATCAACACCCCAAGGTGGCTCAAGCTGCCGTGATCGGAATGCCGGACGATTGGCATGGCGAGATCCCCATGGCCATTATTGTTTTAAACCCGGGAGAGGATGCGGATCCGAAAGAGTTTATTCTGCACTGCCGCAAGTTTCTGGCCAATTACAAGTGTCCCCGTCGGGTAGTGGTTGTGGAAAGTTTGCCACTGACTGCTACTGGAAAAGTCGATAAGAAACAGCTTAGAAAAGAGTATGGTGTCGGGTCGGCTTTAATTGGGGATCTGCGTCAGAGCCAGAGGGGTTGACGCAAGGTAACAGCAAGGACAAAACACAACCAATAAGCCTCTCTCGAATGCAGGAAAGTAAAGTAATATGGAGAAATATAATACAGTGCATATCTCAGGGAAACTCATGCATTGCAGGCGCAGGAAAACATTCTTGCACAATACACATTGCAGGAGGAGATCAGATGAGAATTAAATGGTTTGGCCAGTCATGCTTTTTGATCGCTTCAGAGAGCGGCGTCAAAATAATCACAGATCCTTTCGACAAAAAGGTCGGCTACCGCCTGCCGGATGTGCAACCCGACATCGTGACGGTAAGCCACGAGCATATGGATCACAATAATACAAAAGCCTTAGAAGGTAATTTCGTTGTATTCAATAAACCGGTGGAAACAGAATTGCAGGGTGTAAAAATACGAGGGGTGGAAACCTGCCATGACAATGCCGGCGGCAAAAAAAGGGGCAAGAACATCGTCTTCATAATGATCGTTGATGGAATAGCAATCTGCCATCTTGGGGATCTTGGGCACATTCTGGCTGAGGATCAGGTCAGAGAAATAGGGGAGGTAGATATTCTCCTGTTGCCGGTCGGAGGGAGATTCACAATAGGGGCAGGTGACGCAGCAACTGTCAAAGCGCAGTTGCAGCCGGTAATCACGATTCCGATGCATTACCGTACGAAGGCAATGGGGCCTTTTGGACTGCTGCTCAGCAAAGCGGATAGTTTTCTGGAAATGACCCCCGAGCGAAAAATGGAGTTGAATGAACTCTTGGTAAGCAAAGATAACCTTGCAGAAAAAAGCGGCGTTCTCACGCTGGCATATAAGCATTAATTGATCAAAGGTACTCAAGAAACCACCTGATGATGGCCTCAAGTCGATTTAGTAATCAATTGAATCTCTCGGGCCGTAGGCGGCGTTTCGCCGTCTCCATTCTAGTGAGCGCTTTAGAAGAAATAAAGAGCAGCAGAGCTTATCCCAAAAAGCACGAGGTTTTGAAAACTTTTAAAAAACAAGGAGGTGAAGCCGGTTGCCGTTTCGACAACCGGCCGCAAATGAGGATCGTTGGTATATGTGGCAGTCCCAGGAAAAAGCTTAGCCGGACAGGGCATCTGGTCAGGGAGGTGTTGGCCGGCGCCCAGTCGCTCGGAGCCGATATCGATTATTTCGATCTGGCTACCTTGAAGATCGGTTATTGCAACGGTTGCGGTCGTTGCCATCAATTGGGAGAGTGTGCACAAAAGAATGATTTCAACTCTATTTTTGAGAAAATGATGGCGGCTGACGGCCTGGTACTGGGCAGCCCGGTGTACATTTCCCACGTCACCGGCCTGTTAAAAAACTGGATCGACCATCTGGCAAATACTATTCACTGCCAGCGCCTGTTGGGGAAATACGGCGCCGTAGTAAGTACCACCGGCGGCTCCGGATTGAAGGAAACGGCTGATTACCTGGAGTGGCTGCTCAGGCATACGGGAGCGCAGACGGTGGGGAGGGTGGTCTGCCGGTTGGGAGACGGGCCTATCCCTGAGGATGCAGAACCGCTACGTGAGGCAAAATCTTTGGGGATCGCGCTCGCTCACGCCATCGAAGAAGGCGCTGAATTTCCTGAGCAGTTGAAGGAGCATGAGGAACAACGTAGATATTTCCGGGAGGTTATTATGAATCGTCAAGACCAGTGGGATTGGGAATATCGCTATTGGAAGGAAAAGGGATGGGCGTAAATCCAGGGGAGGAATAGCGTGAACTACAGGATTCTTGGTAAGACAGGGCTCCGGGTTTCCGAGGTGGGGTGTGGCGGGATACCGATCATCCGTCTGCAGACGGATGAGGCGATTGAGGTTTTGAAACGGGCTTTTGACAGGGGAATTACCTTCTATGATACAGCCAATGCCTATCATGACAGCGAGGACAAGATCGGCAGGGCACTGCACGATGTCCGCGACCAGGTGGTCATCGCCACCAAATCCGGCAAGCGAGATGCCGCCGGCATCCTGGAACATCTGGACAACAGCTTGCGTATGCTGCGGACGGATTATATCGACCTCTACCAGTTGCACCAGGTGGCCCAGTCGAGAGACTGGGAGGCTGTCACGGGACCCGGCGGTGCATTGGACGCCCTGGTAAAAGCCAGGGAGCGGGGGAAGATCCGCCATCTCGGCGTGACCTCGCACAATCTGGCGATGGCCGTCAGGCTGGTTAAAACCGAACTTTTCGAAACAGTGCAGTTCCCCTTCAACTTAATCGAACCCGAGGCCAGAGACGAACTGCACCAGGTTGCCAGGGAACGGAACATTGGCATCATCGCCATGAAGCCCTTTGCCGGAGGCGTCATCGACAACGCTGTACCGGCCTTCAAGTTTCTGCGCCAGTATCCGGATGTCATTCCCATCCCCGGTTATGATTCTGTCGCTACGGTAGATCAGGTTGTAGCTCTGTATGAACAGCCGAATGAGGTCACCGCTGAGGATCTTGCATTGATGGACAAGTACCGTGACGAGGTAGGGCGCCAGTTCTGCCGGCGCTGCGAATATTGCCAGCCCTGCCCGAACGGGGTGATGATCACCCCGGCCATGGGCTACCCGATTCTGGCCAGGCGCATGTCACCGGCAGTGGCGGTCAACTTCGCCCGCACCCCCATGGAGAGTGTGCTTAAATGCGAGGAGTGCGGCACGTGCATTGAGCTATGCCCCTATGAACTGCCGATACCGGAGATTTTAAAGAAGAACTACGATCTGTTCGAGCAGCAACGCCGGGCGCTTGGCGACAATAAGCCTGAATAGGACCGAAATAGTAAGAAAACCAGCAACAGAGCCATGAGAAGCTCTAGACCATATGGAAAATACTCTCTCCATAAGGGTTCTTGTCACGAGATGTCCGGTTCAGAACAGGGCGCTTGAATTCCTGTACTATCCTAAGACCTGAACGCTTAGCAATTTCGGGATAGAGTCCATGCTGGTCGTTGGCCACGATAAAAATGTGGCAGCCATCGGCCAGGTATTTTCGACAGTTGATCAGAACATCGCTGATATCCCGGACATAATCCTGTTGTGCCTTAACACCCTTACCTCTACTCGATTTGCCTATTTCCTCGTTGTCCCTTCTGGTATAGCCGAAGAGTTCGTAGGCATACTCATGCTGCTCATGGTAGTCCAGTTGGCCCACGTAGGGGGGCGAGGTAAAAATCCCTTGAATCTTCTGTTTCACTACCAGATCATAAAACGAAGGGTTCTTCTGGCGGATGGCGGAGAAGATATCGAGCTTTCTGGAATCGCTGTCCAAGAGGACATTAAAGGCGTCCGTACGGATTGCCTGGAACTCCTCAATCCTTTTGAGCGTGTCCTTATAGTACCTCGCAAACTTGTCCGACATGGAGAAGATCGGCCTGCATATCTTCATGTGTTTATAGCAGTAGTAAGGTTCAAAGATAGGCTGTTCCAGTCTCTCCAACTGGTAGTGCGGGGTTGCGCGGCAGGATCTCAGCGTCCGGGAGAGAAGTACCGTCAGCAGTTTTTTCTCTGCCTCCGGCATCTGCTTGAGCATTGTTCGGGCAACCAGCGCCTCTTTAAGAACAGGCGCTGCATACCAGGTATCCAGGAAGCATGAACCCGTTATTCGGGCTTCCAGAAGGAGTTTATATTTCTTGAGCAGTTTCTTCCAGCCCTGCATTACTTTTGCCATAGCTACTTCTGAAGTTGCTGTCTCATCAATTTCTTTGTGGGCGATTTTGTACCTGTAGTCGTTGGGAAAATATCTTTTATTGACGCTCACCAGTAGAGCATCCAGTTCATTTTCCAGAACAGAGATGCCTGAGTTGTCGTGCTCGCTCTCGATAGCCCGACGGAGCTCTTGACACCTTTCGCCTAAAGATTCCAGGTGATAGGCTTCCAACTTGGCTTCTGCGATCAGACAGTTGAAGTGTGAAATATCGAGGCCGATGGAGTGCATGCCCAACTCGTTTGCCTGAACAAGGGTGGTGCCGGAACCGGCAAATGGGTCCAGTATCACATCGCCCTGACGGAAATAGACCTCACGCTTGAAGTTATCGGTGTGGCTGTCAAGAAAGTATTCCACGAGTTGCGGGATGAACTTACCTTTATAGGGATGGAGCCGTTGCACATGCTTGGTGGTCTCGGCCTCTTTGACCCGCGAAAAGGACAGATCCCAGTTGATATCCTCGCCAAGAGCCTCCTCGAATTTGTCACGCACTCCGCTTGTGTAGCGCTCATAATATTCCTGGAGGTCTTTTAAGATAACAGAGGTCTTACCGTCAAGATGGTGCTTCTGAATTTTGCCGTACTGGATGAGATAGGTGATATTATTGGGCGTCACGTTCTTATTTGTAAACTTTGACGCCCATTCTGCCGCTTCGTTGATGCTGAGCGCAACGGAAATCTCATTCGTCGTAAAATGGCAGTTATCCAAGCTATCTGTTTCTGATAAAGGTCTGTTATCTCTAACAACTGATAATCCCAATGCGCTTCACCCCTGAATACAATTGTCGTCTAAAACAAGAGAAGGCCAGGAAACCCTTCCTAATCGGGTGAACCTGGCCTTATATGAAAATACTCATCGCTCCGGCCCATCAGTACATCTCGCCCTTCGAATGGGATTTGAAAATGGTATTTCGACGCAGCATATTCATATTCCTGCCAGAGGCTTTTAGCCTGGACCGGAGTAACTTTTTTTCTCATTAAAAAGATCATTCCAGGCAGGATAATGTAAGTTAATGGCGAAGTAACCATAAGAATTTTTTTTACGTGATGCATCTCACAATACTAAAAACTGATTCAAAAGGTTTTAAGCATAACCATCAAAACGTAAGGGTTTCAGTTGATCTTGAAAACTATTTTAATGAACCAGCCGGTCTTAATTTAACAAAATTTGTAACTGCTCAGGCTGCCCGCGGACAGTTTAACGCTTAGGTGAAACCTGGGACAAATGGATTCCCGAGAAGGGCATCCCGGATTGCTCCCAATACCGGAACAGAGTTCTTCTTGACC
>JBEKFU010000045.1:0-23666 GCA_050013155.1 Thermacetogeniaceae bacterium
ACCATTTATTTCGCCTACCCATACGGCGCCTACAATGCCACATTCATCAAGATCCTGCATGAAACCGGCTTCAGGTACATGTTCACCACACAGACGGGAGTCAACGGCATCAACGATGATCCTGCCAGCCTCTTCCGCATTGATGCCGGAGCAACTTGGATAGCGACAAAAAAAATCCCATCATTGATCTTGAAGACGGCTTACTACTCATCCTCCGAAAAGCAATCCCAGTCCTATCTCCCGACATGGAAGATATGATGTGCAGTGAGCCAGGAAATCGTTCACTGGCTCAAAAGTATCATCGGGAGGAAATGTTACCATTTATCGAATGGTTGATGACATGCAATATAATCCTGCCTCCGGGATGTGACTCAAGCATGAACCAACAACCAGAATGGATGATCACGCATAATCCTGAATTGAAGCAAATAAAGTATTAGTACTAATTCATCAGATAGTGCATAGTATATGTGTAGCACTACCGGCACCAAACCACACGTACGAGATAATCACAGCTATTAAATCAAAAGAATGAGATGGAGGCGATAAGATGGAGTTTTACGATGTGGTGCATAATCGGCGATCGATCCGCAAGTATAAGCCGGAGGCAGTACCCCGGGACGCGATCTTGAGGATTTTGGACGCCGCCTGCTGGGCGCCCTCGGGCATGAACCTACAGCAGTGGGAGTTCATCGTGGTTTCGGGAGGCAAGAAGGAACAACTGGGAGAGCCATATGAAAAGGCCATGGACAAGATAGGACACGAATGGCCTGAAGAACAGCGCCAGATGGCGCGGGCTGCTGCCCGGAAGTTCAACTGGGCGCCGCATGTCATCGTCGCTCTGGCGCCGAAATCGAGCAATGCCTTCGAGCAGAAGATGCACGTGGAAAGCGTCAGCGCCGCCTTTGAGAACCTGTTGCTGGCTGCCTGCGCCGAGGGCCTGGGTACTTGCTGGGCGATGGGGCCGATGCTCGAGGAGGAACAGATCCGCAGCATTCTAGGGATAGCGCCTGACAAGGAGATCGTCGCCCTCACTCCGTTGGGCTACCCGGACATGGAAGCGACCGCTCCTCCAAGGAAGGATTTGGCCACCAAGGTGACCTGGGTTGAATAGCACCCCTCGTTTGCAGTCAGGGTGCTCTGGGATAATAACGGTCAAAACGGAGGAAAAAGCAACTCGCTTCGCTCGGGGATTCAGTGGGGGTCTGCACCCCCACTGAATTCGGAGACTAAAAGCTTTTGCCAAATTCATCTCCCGCTTATAGAAGCGGGAGACTCCTTTGGCAACCCTGGTACAATCGCTACGACCCAGCCATCTCTCCATGTGGAGTGTCAGATTTGGGCTATTCTTCTCGCCCCAAGATAACGCGGCGCCCAATAGCTATTCGTAATGTTGTCAATAATCACTCCGGACACTTCAGAGTCGACCATCAGACCACTGCCGATGTATATTCCCACGTGACTGGCCCCGTAAGTGTACGTGCTGAAAAATACCAGATCACCGGGTTCAAGATTGTTTTCTGTTATGGGTGCGCCCTCAAGATATTGCTCCTGAGAAGTCCTTTCCAGGTTAATTCCAAGATGATCAAAGACATACTGGGTAAAACCCGAGCAATCGAACCCCGGGCTTGGGGTTGTCCCACCCCACACATATGGCGTTCCTATGTAGTTCTCGGCATAACTGATCATGGAGGAAATCCTGGCCGGCCCCACAGTCACGGGGTGAGTGACAGGAGCTATGCCGCCCATGCTCTTAACCGGACCGTTTTTGGCGGCTATTTTGGCTTCCTCTTCCTGATCACGTAATTCCCGTTGAATATCGTTTATGGTATTCAGTTGACTGAGCTTTTCTTCTTCCAAGTGGCGCTGTTTGACGCTCAGACCGGAGAGCACAATTTGCTCATTGGAAGCGGTTTGTTTCTTCAAAGAAGCCAACTGGTTTTCCTGGCTGGTCGTTATCTGTAAACTAGCCATATCTTGACTAATCGTCGCTTCCTGCCCATTGATTATTTGATTTTGGTCAAGGATATTTTTTTGTAGATCCTGATTATGCTTAAGGATGTAGTTTATTTCGGTCAAGCGTACTACAAAATCGTTCCAATGTGCAGCATTTAGCAAATAGGACACATATTCAGCATATCCTCCGCTTTCATATGTAGATACGAGGATTTTATTAAACTCCTGTATGAGCCTCTCCCTCTTCGCCTCGTCTTTGGACTCTTGAACCTGTAACCCCTGTAGGGTCATGCGCTGATTGGAAATCTCGATCTGGCCTTTAGAGATGGATTGATCAAGTTCATCCAACGATGTTTTTAGTGAAACAAGCTGGGCTTCTGTCTTGTTTATTCTTGAAGAATTCGTATTAATCTGGTTTTGTGTTTGCTTTTCCAGCCGTTGCTCGGCATTCAACTGAGTATAGCTTGCCGCATTAATTTCTACGGGAAATGACGTCAGCAAAGAGGATGCGATCATTAAGCAAATACAATATCTGGCGTAAAGTCTCAAGACATGCTCCTCCGTAAAACACCTGTTGCCGTTGTATTTTAGCCGTTTACCGGGGACGCTTAAGATCGAGACAGGGGGACGTTTCAACACAATCCCGCCTTAGTGAAGGTAACGCAAGGGGTTTTGTACGTTTCCATTGATAATGACCTCAAAATGGAGATGGGGACCGTCGGCATTGCCGGATTCACCAACGTTGCCGATGACCTCTACCCTGCTTACCTGCTCCCCGAGGCTCACGTCGATCCGTGACAGGTGGGCGTAGCGGGTAGCCAGGCCGTCCCCGTGGTCGATGAGCACGCACCGCCCGTAACTGCCGTCCCAGCCGGCCAGGACCACCTTTCCGGAGGCGGCGGCTTCCACCGGAGTGCCGTAACCGGCACCGATATCCACTCCGGTGTGGAAATTTCTCCTCCCCCATAAGATACGCCAGCCGAAGGGTGAGGTGATGGGGCCGCTAACCGGCCAGGCCAGGGTACCGCTGCCGGAGCCCCGGGAGACGCTACCGTAGGCCACCTTGCGCGGCATCTTTATTGCAGCCGGGCGCGGCTGCGGCTGGGCAGGCGCCTTGCTATCGACACTCCCGCCAGCCATCGCCAGGACTGGCGCCTGGTTGACGAGGACCGGTCCATCATCGGTCATCCAGGGCAGGCTGCGGATTTCCTCGGTCAGCTTGCCGGGGGGGCTTAGGAGGGCGTAGGGCGCCCTACAGGCCACGTAGGTCAGAGGGGCCGGCAGAAAAACAGTTTTGCCCCACTGGCGCTCCAGGTCTTGCTGCACCTGGAGCCTGAGTGCGTCTCCGACCTGCTGGGAGGTCACCACCCCGATCTCCTGCCCGCCATACACGGCGGCATAGACCAGGCGATCCTGAGTCAGCAGCAAGCTCCCGCAGACCAGAACGAAAACAGCCGCTACGGCGACGACGACAGGCTTGGTGACCAGCTTCCGCCACTCCAAGTGTAATTTGCCGGTTCGCCGGGCGCTGACAGTCAACAGCAGTGCGCTCAGCCGGCGCCGCGCCATGAGAACGTCCTGCCGCATCCAATCCCAGGCCTCACAGCCATATTTCCCGGCGCTTCGCCCGGCGCTAAAAGGTATGCAGGATGATGTTGCGTTTACGCACCATTTTCCAGCACTCAATGATGCATGTGAGGTAATGGCAGTGAGGCGCCGCATAATGCGCCCTGTTGTTTCACCCACTGATCTGGTTGAGTGCCGGACCCGCGGTCTCCTGATTGTTCTATGGATATCAGGCAATGCTTCGATTACCGACATCAGTTCCCTGTGCCGGCGCCTTGCCGCGGAGGTTTTTCTCGAGCCTCTCCTGGCCCCAGATACATACTCATTAGCGCCAAGAAGTTGGCGCATACGGGCTAACAATGAACAAACCACCGGGCCTATTCTCCAGTTCATCTGTTCCTCTCCCAAGGAGCGCATATTGTATCTGCTTTTTCTTTGCTTTCTCATTTGGATCTTTTTGAGATCATGCGGCAAACAATCTACTATCTAGTATATCCCTGACTGATTATCCTGTAAAACACCTAATTTTCTTAATTATCCCGTGTCTATTTTACCGGGGACACTTCATTATCGGACATTTTATAATACTTGATCGGACATTTTATAATACTTGCCAGAAAACGTTCCCGCTATTAACATTATATGTTAACAGTTAAACATTCATGGGTCAACACGCCGCCGCCTGAATTATTTTGTCGCCTGAATTATTTCTGTTTTAATTTGAGGCTAAATAATTTTTCCCACCAGGGCATCCTCGCAGACCCGAAGAAGGTTTCCGGCTGTTTCACCCCGGCTTCCCTGACTGCGCTTGGCGATAATGCTGGTAAGCCAGGCCGACCAGCCCACCACGAACCCCGCCCCGGGACCGACGGCATCCTGGATGTACCCCCGGAATGACTCCCGGTTTCTGAAGGCGCTATTTTTTTGCTTCTTCAGATTCTTCGGTTGCTATGGTGGCTACCCTGGTTTAACCTGGTTGCAAAACAGTCATCGCGGATAAATTGTATCACGGCAGCATTATGCTTCCATTTAGAACTATCGGCAAAAATATGGTTCCAAAACGGAAAAACAAATAAAAAAGACCCCTTCAGAAATCCAGTAAAATCAAGGGGGTCTTTATATTGCTCTGGCAAATTTATGGTTCCAACATCGGCAAAGATTTGGGTTAAGTCACAGTCTCACTCGACCATACCGCCCGATTCTACCGCTATATAGCCATCACGCCTGATATAATCAGCCTTTTCGAGCGGCGAGACGCTTTTCGGGCGTATATCGATTTCGGGGTGGGAGCGATCCTGACCGGCATCGCCTCGTCGAGCCCCTAGAGGTGCATCATCCTGGTTGGCCTACATCCCGAGAATCCATCCGCATGTCGTTCAGCATGTACATACTTTTCGTTGTCTACAAGGAAATATGGTTTAAAGGTAGTAATTTAACTATGATAATCTTAATGATTCATGATTAGCCGGAGACCGCAGAGAAGGTTATGGGCGATGGGAAAGTCGATCATTATCATCGGCGCAGGGATGGGCGGCCTGGCGGCGGGAACCGGCAACCATGGAATTTAGTCGACACAGTCAAGCAGTTATAATTGGGAGGATGGGTATTATGATAAGCAGACTCAACGATCTGATAGCCGATATCCTGGCAGATGCCTTGAGCACTATGGCCTGCTTCTGGATCATCACGGTCATGGTGGTGGTCGTCCTCTTTTGGCAACGGCCGAATACGATGGTTGGCTGGATAACCTATATCAGTACGGCGATATTCCAGGCCAGCGCCCTGCCGGTATTGGCATTTGTGGCCAAGAAAGAGGGCGCCAGGCAGCAGGTACTGCTCCAGGAGACCCACGACACGGTCATGGGCGAACTGGACAAGTTGGGCAATCTGATCCAGGAGATCAATGACACGCACGATGAGCTAAGGGCACTGGTCAGCCAGATCCATGTCAAGGTCGGGGCAAGCGAGGTCGACGTTACGGTGACCGAAGAGACGCCGCCCGGTGAGGCGGACTCCTAGATAACATACACCACTGATATCACCACGATGCTGCGTCGGTACGCTGTGGGACTGGGGATGGAATACTGACGGTGAACTCGGCATCCACACTATGGTTGGCTGGTACAGTAACATCCCGGTACAGGTTGTTTTCCCGGACAGCATCAGCGTATCTGCCTCTCCTCCAAGCGTACCGGCGGATGGCAAAACTGCCTCCACCGTCACGGCCAACGTCTACGACGCCCATCACAACCCGGTGCTATGAACGCGTTGTCTGGACATACTTGTCTGGGTATCAGGACCAGGAATTAGTTGCTATCGACTGTACCACTTGTTATAATAAGTTATGATAATGTGAAAATAATCACATAACCATGATTTAAAGGCGGTGCGTAGTTATGGAACGTTATTTAATCGCTGACTTGCTTCAATGGAGGAATAGTAAAAACAGGAAGCCACTAATTATGCGTGGCGTGCGGCAGGTTGGGAAAACATGGGCTTTGAAGGAATTTGGAAAACGGTATTACGAAAATGTCGCATATTTTAACTTTGACGAACAAACGGAACTATCGGATGAATTGAAAAAAACAAAAGACACAAAGCGGTTGCTGGAATATATGACTTTTGTAAACGGTAAGCCGATCCTGCCCGAAAAGACGTTGATCATATTTGACGAGATACAGGAGTGCAACGAGGCGTTAAATTCGTTGAAGTATTTTTATGAAAATGCTCCTGAGTATCATGTTGCATGTGCCGGTTCGCTTTTGGGCATCGCATTGTCGCGTCCGGCATCTTTTCCCGTAGGCAAGGTGAATTTCATGGATGTTCACCCAATGCTATTTACAGAGTTTTTGCTTGCTGACGGTGAACGCTCGCTAGTGGATTACATCAACAGTATCAACTCGTTTGAGCCGATTCCGGAGATATTTTACAGTCGGCTCTGTGAAAAACTCAAAATGTATTTTATTACCGGAGGCATGCCGGAGTCTGTTGCGGCCTGGACGGAAGGGAGAGACCCACAACTGGTCCAACAGGTAACAAGGGAAATCCTCGATGCATACGAACTTGATTTTTCCAAGCATGCTGCAACGGCTGATATTCCAAAGCTGCGCCTGATATGGTCGTCTATTCCTTCGCAACTGGCAAAGGAAAACAAGAAGTTCGTCTTCAGTGCCATGAAGCAGGGCGCCAGGGCCCGGGAATATGAGGACGCCATGACATGGATCTGCAATGCGGGCATGGCATATAAAATATACCGCAACAACAAACCGGCGCTACCCGTTTCCGCTTACGACGATACAGGGGCCTTTAAACTGTATATGGTGGATGTGGGTATATTGCGCCGGTTGGCTGGTCTGGATGTCACTGCTTTTGGTGAGGGCAATCGACTTTTTACCGAGTTTAAAGGAGCTTTGGCTGAAAACTTTGTCTTGCAGGCTATATCAGCAAACCTCGATGTTTTACCGCGATACTGGACTTCGAAGGCGACAGCCGAAGTCGATTTTGTTGTCCAGCTTGGCAATGACATTTATCCAATCGAGGTAAAATCGGACAGTAACGTGAAAAGCCGAAGCCTTAGAATGTATATTGATAAATATCATCCCATGGTAGGTATTCGTTTCTCGCTTCTAAACCTGAAGCGGGATAACGACATCTTGAACATGCCGCTCTTTTTAGCGGAGAAACTGAGGGAATTAACCAAGTTGGTTTAGACGGCAGGGATCAAGTGGTGATCGAGGGAATATTTAGGAAAGGGGCTTGCAAACGAATCTCCAAGCAGGTAGGGCGTGCCTGATCTTTGTGGCAGATGCTTGGCGCCGTATATACGCCATTTGCTCTAAACGGGCAGGTGATGATGCGGTAATTCTCAAGGAGGTTGAATGATGGAGAGTAAGACAGTCTATTTTGAAGGCATGGACCCCGGGAATACAGATATCACCTTCAAGCTGGTTCAGGAGAGAGCAATCAGCACTGCTGCATTACGGGAGGCCGGGTAAATAATGCAAGAAGACACCGACATCAGACTTCTGCAAGACACCGACAACAGCCTTCTGCTTGAAGAAACAAGTCGTTTGAAGCAAGAAAACACAGAGTTAAAGGTGTCTTTATCCGATTATCAGAACAGAGAAGCGGCTCTGCAGAGAGCAAGGCATGAAAGGGATGCCATTCTCGATCAGGTAAGGGAAACAATATTATACGTAGATCCAGAATTGAAAATATTGTACGTAAACAAAATAAGCTCAGAAATGAAAGACATGCTTCCCGTGCAGATGGTGGGCAGGTACTGTTATGAAGTCTATCAGGGTCGAAATGAGCCGTGCTCCAATTGCGATATAAGAAAAGTAATCGAAACATGTCAGCCTCAGATAGCGGAGGCCGTCTTTCCCGATGGCATATTGCGGCTTTCGCGAGCCTACCCGATTCAAGATGGGGACGGGAATTTGTTAGGCGTTTTCGAGATGGGGCTAGATCTCACCGAACGTAAAACAATTGAAGAGGAGCTGCGCAAATCCAAGGATAAGCTGCAGTTGATTCTGGAGTCGAGTCCTGACGCTATTATTGTTGCGGATCTGGATGGCGCTATTGTTGAATGCAATCAGGCCTGTCTGAGTATGTATCGAGGCTCAAGGGATGATCTGATTGGCAAGAATGTCTACTCTTTTATTGTTGCAAAGGACTTACCAAGGGCACACGAAATGGCTAGAGAGGCTATCCATCATCCTGTCTTGATTATAGAGCTTGAATTAAAGAACAGGGAAGGGCATCTGTTTGCTGCCGAAATGTCTGCAAGTGTTATTAAAGATGTCGACGGTAACCCCATGTTCTTTGTTGTTATAGGGAGAGATATCACCAGGCGCAAGCAGTTTGAGCAGGAAATGGCCCGGCTGGATCGCCTCAACCTGATGGGAGAGATAGCTGCAGGGATAGCCCACGAGATCAGAAACCCCTTGACGGTGGTTAGGGGATACCTGCAGATAATGCAGCTTAAAGAGGAGTTCGCCTCCAATAAGAAGCGCTTTGATACGATGATAGAGGAGCTTGACCGTGCCAATACCATTATTACCGAATTCCTCACCCTCGCCAGAAATGCGCCAACAGAACTGAAAAAACAGAGCATCAACAGAATTGTAACCAACCTTTTGCCCCTAATTCAGGCAGATGCCGCCAAGAATCATGTGGCGGTAAGCATGGATCTGGGCGATGTACCAGATTTGAACCTGGATGAGAAGGAGATCCGGCAGCTCGTTCTCAACCTTGTCCGCAACGGCATCGAAGCAATGTCAAAGCATGGGGAGCTGGCGATTAAAACACGCAGGAAGAGAGACAGGGTCGTCCTGACCATAAAGGATAGAGGGATGGGCATTCCGCCCGAGGTGCTGAAGAAACTCGGCACCCCCTTCCTTACTACCAAGGAAAAGGGAACGGGACTGGGCTTGCCGATCTGTTACCGGATAGCCGAGAGCCATAACGCCAAGATTGAAATAAAGACAGGCAAGAAAGGGACAACTTTTATGGTCAGTTTTCAAGTGCCCTCTCTTCAGGATGGAGTTGCGGAAATCCGCTGACTTTCATGACGAGCTGGCTAGATGTAAACCACAATTTCGTCCAGTGATTTTCTTTTTTTTACATTTTTCACAGATGACCACCCGCTCTAATACCCCCGCTTCTCCTCCGCATCCGGGCTTACAGCCCGGCCTGAAGAATGCGGAGTACATGAAGCGGTGGGCGCCCGTATCCGGGCTAACGCCCGGCCTGAGAGAAAACGGGCACACAGGTAAGAGCGGCTACGTCACTGTATTAACGAATTACCCGATGGCTAACCGCCACTAGACTCCCACTGAAGTGGGAGCTAAGTGGCGCTAAGCCCCTGGATCAGCGCAGCTAAGGCTTCCGCCTTCGCGGGGTACCCGACCCAGAGGGTACCCCGGTCGGCTCGGCGCAAGCCAAGTTTTACTGATAAGCTTCAGTGGGGGGAAGGCAATCCCCCACTGAAGCTTAGAACTTGTTGAACACGTCTGAACTGCCGGGATATCCTAGGGGTGTAAAAGCCACGGGTTCAAAGCCTTTACCTAACCCCACAACATCGCGTGCCGCCTGAGGGTTGAAGGCGGCAGCGAGGATCACTGCCTAGGGTCAAGCCTTCTTTTTTATGGTTGACATGGCGGATTATAAGGTATAATATGGATGTGCACATAATTGAGCACGTTATGACACTGTGAGAATTGTTGGTCCGGAAAAAGCATACTGCAGCCTGTCCTGATCTCACGATTGTTTTTTGGGGTACAATGGCAAGGAGATCAAAGAGCCCCGCGCATGCATGCAGGGCGCTGGGTGGGCCTTGTTCTCCAGCACTGAAAGTGCTGGAGAACAATCAAGGAAAGGGTGTTTTTATGAAGAAAGTTGTCAGTGTAAGCCTGGGGTCGTCAAAGAGAGACCATAAAGTGGTGGCAAACATGGCGGGCGAGGAGTTCGAAATCAGCCGGCTGGGCACTGACGGCGATTTTGGGCGGGCGTTGTCCATGATCGGCGAGCTTGACGGCAACGTGGACGCCATCGGGCTTGGCGGCATCGATGTCTATCTCTATGCAGGCAAGGCCAGGTATGCCATCAATGATGGATTGAAGTTGATGGAAGCCGCAAAAAAAACACCGGTGGTGGACGGCAGCGGTCTCAAGAATACACTGGAGAGGGAGACGGTCTATTATTTACGGGAAAACACCGGGCTGTTGCCAAAAGGGTGCAAGGTGTTGATGGTCAGCGCCGTGGACCGGTTTGGGATGGCCGAGGCCATGACAGAACTCGGGTGTGATGTGTCCTTCGGGGACCTGATCTTTTCGGCGGGAATTCCCTACCTCATCAGGTCGCTTGACGAGCTTGCCGATACGGCGCGTAAGATACTGCCTGGAATGGTCAAGATGCCGTTTCACATGCTGTATCCGACCGGGAAAAAGCAGGATTCCCAGGATGAAGACAAGGTCCGGAAATTCGGGCACTACTACCATGAGGCCGAAGTGATCGCCGGGGACTGGCACCTAGTCAGGCGCTACATGCCGGAAGGCTTGAACGGGCAGTTGGTGATCACCAATACCACCACCCAGGAAGATGTACTGTTCTTAAAGCAAAAGGGGGTTGGCAGGCTGGTTACCACCACCCCGGAGCTGGAGGGGCGATCTTTCGGCACCAATGTCATGGAGGCGGTGATGCTGGTCTTGCTGGGCAAGGCCTGGGAGGATATCAGGCCGGAGGACTACCTGTCGCTGATCGAACGCCTGGATATGAAACCGAGGATCCTTGAGCTTTCAACTGGGTCTTAGCTTCAGTGGGGGATTGCTTCCCCCACTGAAGCTAAGACCCAGTTAATACGTAGCCATCTGTGGTAATCTGCTGAGAAACGGAGGCCAAGACACTGGCGACGCATGAAGAAATTACCGGGAGTCTGGAAGCTTTTCAAGAGAGCTACCAGTCCAATGAAAAGCTCAAGAGCATGAACAGGGACTGGGACCGGACAGTTCTGGTGCTGGCCAACGATATCGAATCCGCCCACACGCTGGTGCTCAAGGACGGGGAGCTGGCTCTCCAGCAGGGCCGGCAGGGCGAACCGGACCTGACTGTCATTTCCGATAGCGATACCCTGACCGCTATGTTTTTTGGCGATATCACCCCCACAGAACCATACCTCAACGGTACGTTAAAAATTAAAGGTTCAGAGGATGATATCACGCGGCTCGATTTTATCACGCTACTGATCTGGGGTGAATAATTTGCCTCTAAAAAGGGTGCTCACTCTTCGTACCGTGGTAGCCACCAGCGCGGGGATCACTCTGGCCACCTCCTCTTTTGTGGCGGCTGCCCAGGTGGCCGGTTTTCTGGCTGGGGACTCTGCCTGGCTGTCCATTCTGGTCAGCGGGGTTTTGTGCCTGTTGGCCGCAGCCTGCTTTTCCGAACTCAACAGCATCCTCCCCTCGGCAGCCGGAATACGGCTCTATCTGGCAAAGGCTTTCGGCGAGAAGGCTGCCCTGACCTTTTCTCTGCTCTACATGATTTTATTGCTGGTGGTTGTGGGGGCCGAGAGCTTTATCCTGTCCAAGACATTGAATTATTCGATCCCGCAGGTGGCCCCCGTGATCTGGATCACGGTGATGCTGGTAGCGGTAACCCTGATGAACATCAGGGGTATCAAAGTAGCCGGCAATTTCCAGGACATAGTCACTTACGGGGTGATCGTCTCCACCTTGCTGATCGCTCTCTGGGGGCTGAAGCTGGTCCATTTCCACCTCGCGGCGCCGCTGGCCACCGGTGGCGTGTCCGGCTTCATCCAGGCAGTAGCGGTGGGAGTATTCCTTTTTGTAGGTTTCGAATGGGTCACTCCGCTGGCCGAAGAGGTCACGGAATCCCGGATCATTGCCCACGGCATGTTTATCACGGTGGGAATCGTGTGTGTTGTTTACGCCCTGTTCACCGCAGCCATGACGGCCAATGTTTCCCGGGCGGCGTTCATGCATTCGCCCATTCCCCAGGTGCTCTTGGCCCAAAAAGTGCTGGGCGGGGTCGGATTGGTCTGGATAGTGATCGTCAGTCTGGCATGCTCCTTTGGCACCTTTAACGCCGGCCTGTTGAGCATATCCCGCTTCTTTTATGCCACAGCCAGGGAACACGCCCTGCCACCGGTATTCAGCCGGATCAGCATGAGGTTTATGACCCCATGGGTGGCCATCATTGCGGTTTTTGCGATCGGGTATGCCAGTTCCCTGGCCATCCTCTTTACGGGCAGATACCTGGTGGTGGTGGATATGGCAGCCGCAGCCGAATGCGTTATCTATGTCCTTTCAGCCGCCGCCGTGGTGGTGCTCCGCAAGAAGATGGCCGATACCCCCAGGGCTTTCAAGGCGCCTTTTGGTTTGGTTGTCCCGGTGTTTACCATGTTAATATTCACCCTTTTGGCCGTGATGACCATCGTCACCGATCCTGCCATCGGCTGCTGGATGGCCGCCGGGCTGGTGGTGATCGGGCTCTACGTGCTCCTGGCGGTGCCGAGGATCAGAGAGAAATACAAGGTCAAGCGGCATCCTAGAATGAGAAAGAGCCCTGCTGCAGAGGACAGGGTCGGGCCTGCACCCGGGGTCGTCCCGGCCGTAGAAAAAGGCGGAGACCAGGCCTAATCGAGATTCGAGGTTCGAAGTTCGATGTTCGAAGGGACATTCATGGGGACATTTCTCGAAGAGAAGTGTCCCCTGCGCTTAAGATGGCTTAAAGTTGGCCAGGACACCGGTGGATGGGCGCCCCGAATTATTTTGCGGTTTCCGGCAAAATTATTAGTATGACAGATAACGAAGATGGCAATATAGCCTCGGTTTCGGACAGCGACCGCAAGATCAGCGCCCTGGAACTGGTTTTTCTGGGAATGGGGTCGGTGATCGGGGGCAGTTTCTTCCTGGGATCCGGTATTGCTGTTGAAAAGGCCGGCCCCTCCGTGGTGCTGGGTTATCTTATCGGGGGCCTGATCTGCTACCTGGTGTTGCTGAGCCTGGGCTACCTGGCCCTGCGATACAGAAACCGGGAGTCATTCCGGGGGTATATCCAGGAAGCCGTTGGCCCCGGGGCCGGATTCGTGGTGGGCTGGTCGGCCTGGCTTACCAGTATCATCGCCATCATAGCCGAGGCCATCGCCATGTCTACCTATACCAGGGTCTGGCTTCCCCACCTGCCTCTCTGGATCCTGGTTACCTCCTTTATCCTCCTGGCCTTGTGGATCAATCTCTATGGTATAAAAATTGTGGACCGCTCCGAGGGATTGATGAGCGTATTAAAAACCGGCGCCCTGACAGCCTTTGTGCTGGCGGTCCTCTTTATTTTTTACGCCCCCCACAGCGGGCATGCCGCCTTGGGGCCGGCTAACCTGACACCCTTTTTGCCCCGGGGAATCGGCGGGCTGACCCAGGCCGTGGTCATCTGTACCTTTGCCTATGGGCTGGGGGCTTTTGCCGCAGTCACCGGGGACACCAAGAACCCCCGTCAGGATGTTCCCAGGGCGGTCCTGGGCATGGCCCTGGGGCAGGCCGTCTTTTTTACCCTGCCCACCCTGGCCCTGGTTTTGGCGGTGCCCTGGACGATCGTTTCCACTCACTCCAGTCCCTTTGTCACCGCCCTGCAACATATGGGCATTGCTGCCGGCGGATCATTATTGAATGCTGTTGTGCTGATAGCGTCATTTTCCGCCCTGGTCGCCTCGATGTTCAGCGCTGTGATCATGCTGTCCTCCCTGGCCCACGACCGGGAGGCTCCGGGTATGCTGGGGGTTAGAAAAAATGGGCTGGCTTTCAATGCCCTGCTGACGTCCACCGCGGTGGCGCTGCTGTTCTCCGTGGCGGCTCTCCTGCTGCCCCAGCATACCTATAACTATGCGGTATCTGCCACCGGTTATCTCAGTTTTGTCAACTGGGGAGGCATACTGATAGCCAGGCTGAGCCTGTCTCTTCCCAACCGTAACCGGGGTCGCCTGCAGAAAAGCGGTTTTGCCACAGCCGGTATAGCCCTTTTAGCCTTGCTGTCAGTATCTGTTCTGGGATTGACCGCTCCGGAACAGGTTTTCTCCTTTGCCTTTACGGCGGCATTTGTTTTGTTAATGCTGCTGATCAGCAGAATACTTGCAGGCTACAAGAGCGCAGCCAAGGCAGCCGGGTGAAACAGCCGGAGATTGATTAGGTAAGGGCATCCTTGAGGTTGGAGGGGTGCCCTTATATTGTGTAATTGAGTGAAAAGGTCCAGTCTTAGCCGGAAAACCCACGATATCTATTATTTAGAACGTATATTGATAGTAAACAACAGTTTACTATTAAGCGCATGCACTATATACTGATGTTGTTATTCATGAAAATTGTAGTATCTGAATGCACCGGGTGATTGTCCGCATGAACAAAGCGGAAAACGTGGCCGACATCTTTCTCTTGCTGTTTGGCGAAATGCACGATAAGTTTTTAAGGTCGGGCGAGAAGATCACCCGGCTGTGGTTGAGCCGTGCTCAATTCCGTGCCCTGACGCACTTGCGCCGGCAGGGCCCCCTGCCCATATCAGAGTTGGCGAGCGAACTGAAAATATCCAAGCAGCAGACCACGCCACTGATCTGCAAGCTGATCGACAGCGGCCTGGTAGTGAGGAAAGCGGATGAGCATGACCGGCGGATCGTACGCATAGAAATCACCGAGGCAGGCAGAGACACAGTCGAGGAACTGGTGGCGGAGATAAAACAGGCGTTTGCAGCCAAGCTCGGGGTGCTTCCGGATGCGGACCTGGACGAACTGGAGCAGATGATCCGGAGAATCCGGAAAATCCTGGAGCATGTCAAGTAGACCTCCTCGAGGTTCGAGATTCGAGGTTCGAAGCAACTCGCTTCGCTCGGGGATTCAGTGGGGGTCTGCACCCCCACTGAATTAGAATACAAGCTAAGCTGCCGAATTCATCTCCCGCTTGTAGAAGCGGGAGACTTCTTCGGTGTTCCGATACCTTGATATCGAGGTTCGAGGCCAGAAAAAAGGGTGGTCAAAGCGTGAAGAAGTACAGGACAGCATTACTGATCTTGGGAGCGCTCATTATCATCGGCGGCCTGGCGGGACTTGGCTGGTACATCTATGAGAGCGTCAACTTCTTTTATACCGACAACGCCCAGATGACAGCCGACATGATCACCATTATCCCCCAGGTCACCGGCAAGCTGACGAGTTGGAATGTCAAGGAGGGGGACGAAGTGAAGGCCGGGCAGGTCCTGGGAGTGCAGGACGTCAGCGCCCTGGTCACCAGCGCCGCCACAAACCCGGATACGCTGGCCAACTCGGCGGGTTCCATCATCGAAGATGCGGAGATCAGGTCTCCCATCGACGGCCAGGTGGTACAGAACGATGTCATCAACGGCCAGGTCGTCTCGCCCAGCACGGAGGTAGCCACGATCGCGGATACCTCGCACTTCTATATCCAGGCCAACGTTGAAGAGACATCCATCCTCCGCATCAGGCAGGGGCAGGTGGTCGACGTCCATATCGACGCCTATCCCCACAGGAGCTTCAAGGGCTACGTCGAGAGCATCGAACCGGTTACCCAGACGGCCTTCAGCCCGCTGCCCAATCTCAACACCAGCGGGACCTACTCCAAGGTCACCCAGTTGATCCCCGTCAAGATCGACGTCACGGATGCCGGCAACCTGACACTCATGCTCGGGATGAATGCGGAGGTCAAGATCCACGTCAAATAAAAATTATTGCTCAGAGCCCCGGGCTCAAGGCTCCAGTCGAGGTCAAGATCCATATCGAGCAATAAGTCGCCGGTGGCTGTATACCGTTGTATATTTTGAAATCTATGGAAGCGGGAGAACCGCCGCGCCGCAAAGCGGCACCCGGCTTCCAGGAAGAAACTTACACAAGAAATGAGGTTTCCGCATGCAGAAACGAATCCGAGCGTTCCTGGCAATTCCGGCAATTCTGGCGATAGCGCTGCTGGTGTTCGTTGCGTCAGGATGCGCCGGTCACAGTGCCGTGGCGGTGACGACCGCGGTTGCCACCAATCAGGAGTTGACGACGACGCTTGACCTCAGCGGCGTCCTGGTGCCGGCCCAGACGGCGGATATATCGAGCCAGATCGCCGGGAAGGTAACCATCCTGGGCTTCCAGGCCGGCGACGCCGTCAAGGCTGGGGATGTCCTGATGCAGTTGGATACAGCGTCATTGAACGCCCAGTTGGCGCAGGCGGAGGCCAGTCTGCAGTCTGCCGAGGCAGCGGTAGGGGAGGCCGGGAACCAGGCTGCTGTTGACAAGATCAGCCTGGATTCGGCGCAGAAGTCTTATGACAGGACCAAGGCCCTATTTGACTCGGGGGCGGCCTCCCAGAGCGCTCTGGATAATGCCACAGACGCGCTGGATACCGCCCAGAAGCAGTATGACAATGCAGCCGGCCCCGCTCTGGATCAGGCAGAGGCCGCTGTCAGCACCGCCAGGGCAAACATCAACAGTCTCGATGTCCAACTGAGCGAAACCACCATCAAGAGCCCCCTGGACGGTGTCCTGTCCAGCCGGAACGTGAACGTCGGCGAGGTGGTCTCGCCGGGTGTGGCGGTGATGTCGGTCGTGGATGCCTCGAGCCTGAAGCTGACAAGCACCGTGACCCAGGATACGCTGCCGCTGCTCGCGCTCGGGCAGGAGATGGACGTTGTCATCGACAGTTTCCCCAACCGGGTATACCAGGGCTCGGTGACGACCCTCGGCCCCATCGCCGTGAGTACGGGCGAGGTCTTTCCCGTCGAGGTTACTATCAAGAATGACGGCCATCTGATGGCCGGTCTGACCGCCCATGCCTCGGCGAGCGTCAAGGCAAGCGGGATCGTTGTCCCATCGTCGGCGGTCGTACAGAGCAGCGGCGCCAGTTACGTGTTCGTGATCGAGGATGGCGTGGCCTCGAAGCGGCTGGTGAGCACCGGGCAGAGGAGCGATAAGGATACCCTGATCCTGAAGGGCCTCGCCGCCGGCGAGCGGGTTGCCGTCACCAACACCAATGCACTGGCCGATAACATGCCGGTAAATATGTGAGGTGTGAGGTGAGAGGTTAGAGGTGGGGTTCTTGTTGGCAGGCTATGAGGCTTTGCCTCATGCTGAAAGCCGCCTGCACGTCAGCATTGGCTCCTCCGCATCCGGGCTTACGCCCGGCCTGAAGAATGCGGAGTACATGCCAATGCCTACTATTCTCACTTCTCACATCCCAGTTTGGAGCTAGCAGTTCATGCTGAGATTACTCCGGTTCTTAAAACCGTACTCCTGGAACGTCTTCGGTGTGGTGACGTTTCTTTTCGCCCAGTCCATCGCCAACCTGTGTCTCCCCGCGCTGATGTCGGATATCGTCAACAACGGCATGATGAGCGGCGATACCGGCTACATCATGAGGTACGGGGGCTACATGCTGATCGTGGCCTTCGGGAGCAGCATCTGCTCCGTCATCGGCAGCTACCTGTCGGCGATCACCGGGGTCAGTTTCGGCAGGGACGTCCGCGACCGGGTTTTTGTCCACGTGGAGAACTATTCCCTGCACGAGTTCGATAAGTATGGGACCGCTTCCCTGATCACCAGGGCCACCAACGACATCACACAGGTGCAGACCGTACTGGTCATGGGCTTGCGCTTCCTGGTCTTCTCTCCGATCATGATGGTCGGGGGCATCATCATGGCCCTGGTCAAGGACCGGCACCTCACTCTGGTCCTGTTGGCAGCCCTGCCGTTCATGATCATCTTCATGGCGATCGTCGCCGGTGTGATCGTTCCCGTGTTTGGAAAGATGCAGGACAAACTGGACCGGGTGAACCTGGTGCTGCGCGAGAACCTGACCGGCATCAGGGTCATCCGGGCGTTCAACCGGCAGCGGAGCGAGAACGCCAGGTTCGAGGTGGCCAACCGCGAACTGACGGATGTCTCGATCTGGGTCAACAAGATCATGGCGATGATGCAGCCGATCATGATGCTGATCATGAACGTCACCACCCTCGCCATCATCTGGTACGGCGGCCTGCGCGTCGGCCAGAATTTACTGCAGATCGGCGATATGATGGCGTTCCTTCAATATGCCATGTTGATCATGTTCTCCATCATCATGGTGACCATCATGTTCATCATGATCCCCAGGGCGCAGGCGTCGGCTGTGCGCATCAACGAGGTGCTGGACCTGAAGCCGGAGATCGTCGACCCGGCGCCGGCCAAGCAGCCCGGTGACCAGAGAGGCCATGTGGAATTCCAGGACGTCACCTTCAGCTATCCGGGCGCCGAGATGCCTGCCATCAGCCACATCTCCTTCACCACCGGCCCCGGCGAGGTGACCGCCATCATCGGCGGCACCGGGTCGGGCAAGTCCACCCTGATCAACCTGATCCCGAGGTTCTACGACATCGACAGCGGACGCATCCTGGTCGACGGCGTGGAAGTCCGGGAGATGACCATGCATAATTTGAGAAAGCGGATCGGATTTGTGCCGCAGACCCCGATCCTGTTCAGCGGCACCATCGCCGAGAATATCCGCTACGGCAAGGACGACGCCAGTGACGAGGAAGTCACCCATGCCGCCGAGGTCGCCCAGGCCAGCGAGTTCATCGATGCCTTGTCGGACGGATACGACTCCGAGGTTGCCCAGGGCGGCACCAACCTGTCCGGCGGCCAGAAACAGAGGCTGTCCATCGCCCGCGCCCTGGTCAGGAAGCCCGGAATCTACATCCTGGATGAAGCCTTCTCCGCCCTCGATTTCAAAACAGACGCCCGGCTGCGGGCAGCGCTCAAAAAGGAGACCACCGCCTCCACCGTGATCATCATCGCCCAGCGGGTGGGCACGGTCATGGACGCCGATCGCATCATCGTGCTGGACGGCGGCCAGATCGTGGGCATAGGCAAGCACAAGGACCTCATGGGCGCCTGTCAGGTATACCATGAGATCGTGTCCTCACAGTTGTCGGAAGAGGAGATCGCCGGTTAATGAGCGTACAGAATCCACAGAAACCGCAGAAGTCGGAACCACGCCAAATGTTTGGCCGCGGCCCCATGATGGGCGGCGTGCCGGTGGAGAAGGCCAAGGATGTTGCCGGGACACTCAGGAGGCTGATAGAGTACCTCAAACCGGAGCGAACACGGTTCATCGCCGTGTTCTTTCTGGCTGTCGCCAGTACGGCGTTCTCGGTCGCCGGCCCCAAGATCCTGGGGTTGGCCACTACCAAGCTGGGCGAGGGCATCCTCGCCAGGTACTACTATTACATTGAGTTGTGGATGGCGATCCAGAAGAAGATGCCGGCGGCTACGATCGAACACCTGAGACAGCAGTCGATTCTCAATTTCGATTTCGGGTATATCGGCAGGATCCTGCTGCTGCTGCTCGCCTTCTACCTTATCAGCGCTCTCTGCTTGTATGTCATGGGCTATATCATGTCCAGCGTCTCCCAGCTCACCGTCTACCGGATGCGCAACGATGTCAAGGAGAAGCTCGACCGCCTTCCGCTCAAGTATTTCGACCAGCACACCTACGGCGAGATTCTGAGCCGGGTCACCAACGACATGGACAACATCGCCACCACGCTGCAGCAGAGCCTGACCCAGTTAATCATCGCCTTCGTGACGGTGGTCGGTATCCTGGTCATGATGCTGTCGATCAGCCCCCTGTTGGCCCTGATCGCCCTGGTGACCCTGCCGGCCAGCAGCATCATCGCCGCCATCATCGCCAAGAACTCCCAGAAGTTCTTCGCCGATCAGCAGACTAACCTGGGGGAACTGACCGGCCACGTCGAGGAGATGTATGGAGGGCACAAGATCGTCAAGGTATTCGGGCATGAAGAGGATTCCATCGCCAAGTTCCGGGAGATCAACACCAAGCTGTACGGCGCCGGGTGGAAGGCGCAGTTCATGTCCGGCATCATCTGGCCGGCCCTGAACCTGGTGACCAATATCGGATACGTCCTGGTCTGCGTCGCCGGCGGCATGCTGGTAGCCAAAAATGTGATCCAGATCGGCGATATCCAGGCGTTTATCATGTATAATCAGCAGTTCACCCAGCCGATCCTGCAGGTGGCCAACATCGCCAGCATCTTGCAGTCGACGATCGCCTCCGCCGAGCGCGTGTTTGAGGTCCTGAACGAGGACGAGGAGATCCCCGAGCGGGAGGATGCGCAGGTGATCGCTTTCCCGCAGGGCCAAGTCAGGTTCGAGCATATCAAGTTCGGATACAAGGATGGCGCCCCGCTGATGGAGGACATCAGCATCGACGTGCCGGAGGGGGAGACCATCGCCATCGTCGGGCCGACCGGAGCGGGAAAGACCACCCTGGTCAACCTGATCATGCGCTTCTACGACGTGCAGGGCGGACGGATCACCGTCGACGGGGTGGACATCAGAGACCTGAGGCGCGCCGACCTGCGCCGAATGTTCGGCATGGTGCTACAGGACACCTGGCTCTTCAACGGGACGATCAGGGAGAACATCGCCTATGGGCGGGAGGGGGCTACCGGGGAGGAGATCATCAATGCCGCCCGGGCTGCCTATTGTGATCGCTTTATCAGGACGCTTCCGGATGGCTACGAGACCATGCTCAACGAGGATGCGTCCAACATCTCTCAGGGCCAGCGGCAGCTCCTGACCATCGCCCGGGCTTTTCTTGCCGACCCGCCGATGCTGATCCTCGACGAGGCCACTAGCAACGTCGATACCAGGACGGAGGTGCTGATCCAGCGGGCGATGGCCAGACTGATGAAGGGCAGGACCAGTTTCGTGATCGCCCACCGGCTGTCGACCATCCGCGATGCCAACCTGATCCTGGTGATGAACCACGGGGCGATCATCGAACAGGGCAACCACAAGGAACTGCTGGCCAGGGGCGGCTTCTACGCCGACCTCTACAACAGCCAGTTCACCGGCGCCTACGACCTCAGCGACCAGCCCGCCTCGTGACATCATCCCGGAGCCTCTCATGCGGTTAGCAGCCTCCACTCAGGCGGCCTACGAGGCCTTTCTTTTTTGAAAGATTATTATTTCAGGCCGGAGGGAAAAATAATAGTGCTCGCACGCCTTTATGAGAATCGGACGTGGCGCCTGATTTACAGAAGAAATCCGAGAGAGGCAATGTGCATTGTTCAGGCAGGCCTATAAAAAAGTTTATAAAAGAATGGAAGATGTAAAAGAATCGTCTTTATACTTAAATGCTGCACGAGCGCTCAGGCAAGCCTTTAAAAAAGGGGAATATGTCAGATTCACTGCCGCGGTTGCCTTGTTCACCGTCGTGGTCGCCTTGTTGGCCTTTGCAGGGTCACACCCGCCAACCCGTGCTCCCCTGCCAGCGCCTCTGCCAGTTGCCCCCGGTGCCCCGCAGACTGGCTACGATTCGCTCCGGCAAGAGATCGTGAATTACACAGCAACGCTGCCGGGTACCTACTCGGTCTACTTCAAGGATCTCACCTCCGGCCAGGTGCTGGGGATCGACGAGAACGCTCCCGTACCGGATGCGAGTTGCATCAAGGCGCCTGTCGTGCTCTACCTGTATGAGCAAGTCGCGGCGGGCAAGATGAGCTGGAGGGATCGTGTGGCGTACCAGCAAGCCGTTGACTATGAGTCGGGCGCCGGGGCGCTGCAGTTGACGGCCGAAGACGGGAATACATTCTCGCTGCGCTGCCTGGCAACGGTAGCCATCACCATCAGTGACAATATCGCTCATAATATGCTGGTGCGCTACCTCGGTCCCGATAACGTCATGAATTTTATCAAAAGCATCGGCGGTACTGATACGACCCGGCCATATGGCAGCGCTACGACTACGGCAAAGGATCTGGGGGCGTTCATGGAGGCGGTGTACCAATTTGCCAACCAAAACCCCGCTCAGGGACGGAGGCTGATCAGCGACCTGGCCAACTCCATCTTCCACGTCGGCTTGCCGGGGGAGCTGCCCCCGGACCTGCTGATTGCCCACAAGGAAGGAAGCATCAGCGGGGTGGTAAACGATATGGGGATCGTGTTCACCGGGCGCCCCTATATTCTGACTGTCATGTCCCGGGGGACACCCGACGAAGACACCGGCTTTCACGATATCGCCGAAATATCCCGTCTCGTCTATGACTACCAGCAGCAACTACCGCCGGCCCCCCGAAAAAAGTGATGAGTGATGAGTGATGAGTGATGAGTAGGGATTTTTCAATCTGTCTATAGGGTCTAAGAAGCAGTATCTGCTTGAGGGTATCGTGATGGACTGCCCTGGGCAGTCACAAAAAATACTGCTTTTCTGGATTGTTCGGTTTCCAATGGCTCGGTTTTCAGATTTTTTATGTGCAACAACATTCAAATTGCAGGAAATTCGTCGAAGAAAGGTAAATTAAATAACAGGCCAGGTCGCAGGCCTGGATGCGGTGGAGTCAGAATGAGCGAACCAGCGAACACGATTTAAGTGATGGGTTAAATGAGTAATAGTATGACCTGGAATTTCTCTATCTTTTCACTCATCACTTGCGTATTTAGGGAGTGATCGCATGCGACTCTTCAAGCCAAATGTCAAGCGGATGCTGAAGAAGAGAGACGTCAAAGGCCTGATCATGGCCATGAACGATGAGGAGAGGGCCATCCGCCTCGCTGCCATCGAAGCGCTGGGGGAGATCGGCGATCTCCTGGCGGTGGAGCCGCTCATCGCCGCCCTTCAGGACGGTAGTTGGGGCGTGCGCTCGTATGCCGCCGCAGCCCTGGGAGTGATCGGGGACGCACGGGCAGTCAAGCCGCTCACCGCCCTGATCAGGGACAGCAAGAAGGTCGTGCGCAAGGCTGCCGCAGAGGCCCTGGCGAAGATCGGCCCCTCAGCCGACCCGGAGTCTCAAGGCTGGTACCTGGTGGCGTTGGAGCAATGGGACCGGGTCGTCTTGCTGGGCGAGGCGGCGGTGGAGCCGCTCATCGCCGCCCTCGGGAATGGTGAGATTGACGCTGCCAGGGCATTGGGAGAGATCGGGTCTGCCCGGGCGACAGAGCCGCTGGTATCTGTCCTCAAGGACAGGGATCATTTTCTGCGCAAGGCTGCCGCCAGGGCGCTGGAGCAGATCGGCCTGCCGTCCGACCCCCTGATGCTGGCGTGGTATGCCGTGGATGTAGGGGACTGGGACCAGGTGGATCTGCTGGGCGCCGCAACTGTCGAGCCGCTCATTTTCAAGCTCACCGAATATCAGCACATCGGAAACGGGTACACGGCGCGCAATTCCGCCTGGAGGCTGCAGGCGCTGTACCGTTCCGGGAGTCTCAGCGACGCCGATAAGCAGAAAATTCTAGCCGTGAAATCGGTTATGGCCAAACCGCACATGGACCACAGCGAGGTTTTCGATGAAGAAGACCCTCCTCTGACCGAACACGAAGATTATGGCATCGGAGTGGATCTGTAGTGCAAGGAGTAGGTTTTCAGGAGTGGGGAAAGCCCGGATGCGCCTGTGCTCCGCATTCTTCAGGCCGGGCGTTAGCCTGGATGCGGAGGAGGAAGCGGGGGTATTGGAGAGGGTATCATCTGTGGTGAACCTCCCCCGGGACAAGCCCGGGGGCTTCTCACCTTTCGAGACCGCTCCGCAAAAGCGGAGTCTTACCATCTCTAGGTGAGCTACAGCGCCGTGTTTCCACGGTCCTGGCCCG
>JBEKFU010000046.1:0-13826 GCA_050013155.1 Thermacetogeniaceae bacterium
ACCAGGAACAGGGCTGGTGGCAGCTACAAATTGCAGTCGGGAGTAAATAGAGCCAGTGTCAGTTTTTTGGTCCAGTGGCGCCGGTGGCGGAACCTGATAACAGGGATTAAACGCAGCGTCGGGGTTTTCAAGGGATTGCTGCACAGGAGCGTCTGCACCAGGCTGTTGTGGGAAACCGGATTCGGACTGGATGATTACGCCACCACCGGGATGATCGCAGGGTTGCTATGGGCGGGAAAGGGGTTGATCATGGGGCTCTTGTCACGCCATTTGCGGATCAGGCCGGCAGGAGTCCGGATCGCGGTGGTCCCCCGGTTCGGCAGCGCTTGCTATGTGAGTACCCTGGACTGCATATTGGAAACCTCTTTAGGCTATATTATACTTGTAGTCTTCAAGCTCGGCGCCATCTGGCTTGTCCGGAAGGAACTATTTGTGAGGGGGAAGCACTATGCCTGAATCGCACCCGATCGAGACGCTCATGAAAACAGCAATGGAAAGCATCAAGGGAATGATAGATGTCAATACAATTGTCGGCGATCCCGTGGAGACGCCGGACGGGAACGTGATCATGCCGGTTTCCCGGGTATCGTTCGGCTTCGCCGCCGGCGGCGCCGATTACCTGCCGGAGGTGCGCCGGGGTGAGGCGGCGGGGGCGTTGCCCTTTGGGGGCGGCAGCGGCGGCGGTGTTTCCGTGCAGCCGGTCGGGTTCCTGGTGGTTGGCCACGACCAGGTACGCCTGCTGCCGGTGGACGCCAACCCTGTTTTTGACCGGCTGATCGATATGGCGCCGACCTTAATGGAGAAACTCCGGAACGTGATCCAGGGAGAACAGGATGACTGAAAACAATATTTAATGTAAACATATGGAAGTAAACATAATGTCGTAGAGGGGTATCTCCCCCCCGGGAATGGCGACCACCCCAGAGCTAAAACCCTCTGGGGTTTTTGTGTCCGGCGCGGGTCGTTCAGGTAGATCTCGTGGTGCTTGCCGCGCAAGGTAAAGGTGCAGCCCGGAGCGACAAACGATTAACAATTACTACCGGCAGGAGTTTTGAACCTTCTGAGCGAATATGCCACTTTTGGAGTTGAGGTTGTTGTTGCGACTGAAGCCTGTTTGCCGCAGAATGATGTGCCTGATCTGCGCCCTGCTGTTGGTGCCTGGTTTGGGGTTTGCCGGACCTGGCGCGGCCGGTGCCCAGGAGAAAGCCACCGCACTGGTGCAGGCCAGGGAGGCGGTGCTTATTGACGAGGGTTCGGGCCGTGTCCTGTATGCCATGAACTCGTCGCAGCGGGTGCCGATGGCCAGCCTGACGAAGGTGATGACCGCTCTCCTGGTGCTGGAGAACGGCAACCTGGATCAGAAGGTCTACATCAGCAGTATGGCCGCCGAAACCGGGGAGAGCACCGTCTCGCTGGAGCCAGGGGAGATCCTCAGCCGCCGGGAGTTGCTCGATGCCCTGCTGCTGAGTTCGGCCAACGATGCGGCAACTGCTCTGGCGGAGAGCGTCGCCGGCACTGAGGACAATTTCGTGGTTATGATGAACAGGCGCGCCCGGGAACTGGGGCTGAGTGACACTCACTTCAGCAACAGCCACGGTTTGAATGCCCCGGATCATTACTCCTCTGCCTACGACCTGGCAGTGCTCAGCAGGAAGGCAATGGCAAACCCGGTCTTTCAGCAGATTGTGGCCACGAAAAGCGCTGTCCTGCCCTGGGTCGGCCATCCCTGGCCGCGTTTTCTGATCAACCAGAACCGCCTGCTATTCAGGTACAGTGGGGTGATCGGCATCAAGACCGGCTATACCTGGCAGGCGGGCAATTGCGTGATCGGGGACGCCCAGCGGGGGTCCCTGAGGCTGATCGCGGTAGCGCTCCATTCGCCGGATGTCTATGATGATATAGAAAATATGCTGAATTACGGCTTTAAAAATTATCAGGCCTGTGATGCGGATGGCAGCCTGAAAGCGGTGAGGGTAAAAGTATCGGGTGGGCTGGAGCCTGCGGTGGATGCCCAGCCGGAACGCCAACTGATTGCAGCGGTACTCCCGGGCGAAGAGAGGGAATTGAGCTATAAGACAACAGTTTTACCGGCCATAGCCGCCCCTGTCAAAAAGGGGGCCGTGCTTGGCGCCGTCGATATCTTGTTGGATGGAAACCAGATCGGCGCCGTTGACCTGGTGGCGGCCAGCGACATCCCGGCCGCACCCACTTTCTGGGCAAGGCTGCTGGGCGTGTTGCACCTCTGAGGAAGCAGAGGGACGGTCCTTTTGCTTCCTTCCTTCCATGAGGAACCAAACGAAACTCTGGCTTATTTTCATGGTAGGTATCAACTCCGCCGGGCGGCGCCATCGGAGGAACGAAAAGCGCCGCGCCCGGAATCGGGCACCCGGGAGCGGCATTAATTTTCCGTGGGTCAAGGAACCGTCTGCTGTCCCATCACATGAATCGTATACAAGAGCTTGGTAACTTCCGAATGGTTGGGTCTAACTGCTTTGCCTCCTTCATATGGTGAACTAGGTAGATGCTGCCACCATAGTGGTGAGCGTAGCGAACCGCGCCCGGCGGCGCCATGTCGGGGTACCCATCCGGTGGATGGGTCGGACATGGCGCGGACCCGGCACCGCCTCCGCCGCATCCGGGCTTACCGCCCGGCCTGAACGCCGGCTCGAGGCTACGCCTCGGCTGAAAGCCCGCCGGCACACCGGGAATGCGGCGCACAGGTGGGCGCGGCACCCGAAGGGTGGAGGTGAAGAGGGCATGCTCAACCTGATTTGGCTTTTTTTAATTTTGGGCGGCATTGTGGTTGCTGCCTGCAACGGTAGGATCGATCTGGTGACAGAGACCATTTTCGGCGCCGCCAACGATGGGGTCAGGGTTTGCCTGGAACTGATCGGCCTGATGACGCTGTGGATGGGGATGTTGGAAGTGGCCCGGCAGGCTGGACTGATCAGGCTGTTGGCCCGCTTGGTCCGCCCTCTGACTGTACTCCTGTTCCCGGACATTCCTCCTCAGCATCCGGCCATGGGCGACATCATCATGAATATCAGCGCCAATATTCTCGGCCTGGGTAACGCGGCCACTCCTTTCGGGCTGAAGGCCATGCAGGAGCTGCAAAAGCTCAACCCCTGGCCCGACACTGCCTCGGACTCCATGTGTACCTTTCTGGCACTCAACACATCCTGCATCGTCCTGATCCCGGCCACCATCATCGGTGTCCGGGTGGCGGCGGGGTCCGTAAACGCCGCGGAGGTCGTTGCCCCCACTATTTTTGCCACCGGTTTCTCCATGCTTTTTGTGATGGTGGTGGATGTTATCTGGCGGACGTACCGGCGGGCCAGGCACGGGAGGCCGCCCCAGTGCTAGCCCCGGTCCTGGAAGCAGTCTCGCGCTGGGCGATCCCGGGTCTGATCTCCTTTTTTCTGCTGCTGGGGTGCGTACGCAGGGTGCCGGTGTACGAGGCTTTTATCGAGGGCGCCGCCGAGGGCTTTACGACTGCCGTCCGGATCATCCCCTACCTGGTGGCGATGTTCGTGGCCATCAAGATCTTTCGGGTCTCGGGGGCGATGGAACTCCTCGCTCACGCCGTTTCTCCCTTTCTCAGGCTCTTCGGGGCGCCGGTTGAGGTGCTGCCGCTGGCGATCATGCGCCCACTCTCCGGAAGCAGCGCCTTCGGCCTTGCCACCGAGTTGATCAAGACCTATGGGCCGGACTCCTTTGTGGGCCGATTGGCCTCTGTGATGCAGGGTTCCACCGACACTACCTTCTTCGTGCTGACCGTCTACTTTGGTTCGGTCGGGGTCAGGCGCTTCCGGCACGCAGTCATCCTGGGTTTGCTGGCAGACCTGTCCGGCCTGATCGCCTCCATCTGGATCTGCAACCACCTGTTCAGGTAGAGCTACCCTTCATTTAAAAAGCGGTACATTTCATCCACCGAGGTTCAACTAGTTCTTGGCTTCAGTGGGGGCTTGCCTTCCCCCACTGAAGCTTAGAAATAGTTAATCCAGTGACGTAGCCGCTCTTATCCCACCGCTTCAGAGAAGCGGGGGCATTAGAGCGGGTAGTCATCGTGGGAAAATGACCAGCCCGTGCAGAAATCGTCAGGGGGAGGTATAATTAGGGGGAAATTGCTATTGCTACGCATTCGCTCCGCAATTGGATTCGCAATTTTCTGGTAGCAGGAGCAGCGGTCAGAAAGGGAGGCCGGGTTTTGCCGGAAAGATTGCATAAGGTGTTGGCAAGAGCGGGCGTCGGCTCGCGCCGAGCCTGTGAGGAGTTGATCCGGGCCGGCAGGGTCCAAGTGGATGGGGAACCTGCCAGCATTGGGATGCTGGTTGATTCGGAGCGGCAGGATATCTGTGTGGATGGCAAAAGGGTGTCAACGGCCGGCAAGTTCTATTATTTTCTGGTCTACAAGCCAAAAGGATATGTATCCACTGCCAGGGACCCCCAGGGAAGGCCGAAGGTGACCGACCTCTTGCCCTTGCCAGGGGTGCGTCTTTATCCGGTAGGCCGGCTGGACCTGCAGACCAGTGGCTTGCTGATCCTGACCAATGATGGAGAACTGACCTTCCTGCTGACCCATCCCAGGCATGACATCTGGAAAACCTACCGGGCATTGGTGACAGGGATACCTGATAACGGGAAGATTGCGAGGCTGCAGCAGGGAGTGGTACTGCCGGAAGGCAAGACCGCCCCGGCCAGAGTGAAGGTGTTAAAGGCGGTGGCTGGCGGAGCGCTGCTGGAGATTGGCATCCGGCAGGGCAAAAAGCGGCAGGTGCGCAAGATGTGTGAAGAGGTAGGGCATCCGGTGATCGAACTCCGGCGCACCAGCCTGGCTTTTCTGACGCTGGAGGGGTTGCGTCCCGGCCAGTATCGCCCGCTCACCCCCGGCGAGGTGCGTTCCCTGAAGGAGATTGCTCTGAAGGGCGCGAGAGAATATCCAAGAAAATATGTGACAGGGAGAGGGAGCGATGAATAAGCCCCGGTTGGAAAGAGGACTGATCCAGGTATATACGGGCGACAGCAAGGGAAAGACGACGGCAGCCCTGGGGCTGGTCTTGCGCGCTGTCGGACACGGTTTCTGCGCATGCATGATCCAGTTCCTGAAGGGCGGGGCTTACACCGGGGAACTGTTTGCCGCCCAGAGGCTGTATCCCAACTTCACCATCCGCCAGTACGGGATCACCTGCCCTTATAGCGCTCTGATCAGGCAGGGGGAGGCGGAGTGCAAGGGTTGCGGCCAGTGCTTTATGGAAAAGGGGAAGGTTACCGAGGAAAACTTGAACCTTGCCCACCTGGCTTTTAAAGCTGCTGAAGAGGCTGTCTGCTCGGGTGAGTACGACATCGTGATCCTGGACGAGATCAATCATGCCTTTCATTTCGGGCTCCTTCCCGTTGCAGATGCACTGGCGCTGCTGGCCAAGAAACCTGAACACGTAGAGGTGATCATGACCGGGCGCAACGCCCCGCCGGAGATTATCGCCGCCGCCAACCTGGTGACCGAGATGAGCGTTGTCAAACACCCCTTCCAGAAGGGGATTAAAAGTCGCCGCGGGATCGAATATTAGGAAGTCAAAAGGAATTATGCCAGCTTGCAGCGAAAATAGCAGAAATATAAATGGAAGAAACGGTTAGTAAATCCTGGGGGTGGCTTGAGATGATCGGAGAAGTAGGGAAAAGTGAAAAGAGGATGAGGGTGAGGGCGCGCTTCGATTACCGGGGCGAGGGAAAACAGGGGCGCGTCTTTACGCGGGGTAAAGAGGGGGAGCAGGTGGCCGAAGAGATCAGAGAACAGAAAGCCATCGTGCTGCGCAACCTGCCCATTCAGGGGGTGCGCATCGAAGAGATCAATACCGACAGCGAGATCTATACAGTCAGGGACGAGATAACGAACAGGGAAGTGGCTTATGCGCCGATCGAGTTTGTCTTGGATACAGATTCCATCGAAGACCTGATTCCCTTTCTGCTCAGGGAAGAGTTCCGGAAGATCGAGGTGATCGCTCCAAGTGAGATCGTTCTGGACAAGCATGATATTGAGCGGATCATCTACCGGATCAGTGAAGAGATGAGGAATTACCAGTTATACCTGGAGAGGCGGTTTGCCACCAGGTAACGGGGAAGGTGATTGTTCTGGAAGGCTATGGAAGCCGGCAGGTCGCAGCTTCAGCCGTGAGGCTGGCGATCACGGAAACCAGGGAAGAGGAAAGCAAAAAAAAGCTGGAATTCCAGAAGCTTGGCATCAAGACCGCCGCGGTCGACTGCGGCGGGGAGTACGTGGTCTCCCTGAATAAGTTTATCGAGAGGGCGATCGTGGCTGCCAAGCGGGAGGGACTGATCCGGGAAACGCACAGCGAGGAGGGGGCGATTGCCGGAGCGACCAGGGAAGCCCTGAGCCAGATTGGCATGAAGGCGGTCGGCTTCAATGTGGGCGGCAAAATCGGCATCGCCCGCTATAAGGATCACATCAGTGTCGCCATATTCTTTGGCTTTGGCCTACTGCACCTGGATGACGTGGCTATCGGGCTGGGCCACCGGGCTGTCTCCTGAGGGGGTTGAAGTGGTGGACGAGGCCAGGGTACGGGGGATACGCGGCGCCGTCACGGTGACGGAAAACAGCCGGGCGGCGATCATAACGGCCACGGAACAACTGCTGACTTTGATGGCCGGAGAGAATGAGATCGGCAGCGAGGACATCGTCAGCATCATCTTCTCCATGACCGCCGATCTCGACGCAGTCTTTCCGGCTGAGGCGGCGCGCCGGATGGGGTGGAGTATGGCGCCCTTGATGTGCACGACGGAGATCCCCGTATCAGGCGCCATGGAAAAATGCATCCGGGTGCTGATGCATGCCTACACGAAAAGGGGGCAGTCCGAAGTGAGACACGTTTATCTGGGAGAAGCTGCCGCTTTGAGGCCGGATCTCGGCTCTGGAAGCGCCTAAAAAGGGGTTGACAGTTCTTCATAGGGCTTGTATTATCTAGGCGTGTTTCGATCTAAACAATAAAGGGGAGATGAGAAAGGATGCCGCCGAAAGTAGATCTTGGGAAGTGCACCGGTTGCGGAACGTGTGCAGATGTTTGTCCGAGTGAAGTGTTTGAGCTTGAGAACGAGAAGTCCAAGGTTGCCCGTCCGGATGATTGCACTGATTGCGAGACCTGCGTAGAGGAGTGCCCGGAAGAGGCTATCGTCCTTGAGGAGTAGACCTGCATCCTGCATTGATAAGCCGGCGTGTCAGACGCCGGTTTTTTTGTTGTCATTTCTGGCTGGGCGACTCGCATCGCAAAGTGAAGCCCCAGTTTATGCGCTGGATAATAGAGGGGAACAGCATTGAGCGCTGGGCGATGCATCGGAGTCATTCACCGAAGGGGCGTGTCCCTATACCTGAAATACTCGGAGCAGCCGGTTTTTCAGATTGTCACTGCGAGGAAATGTATGCTAGAATAACAGCAGCCGGAGTGGTAAACGGTAGGTAGGACGGTATTTCCGGCGGGTGAGGATTCAACGAGTTCTTGGCTTCAGTGGGGGATTGCCTTACCCCCACTGAAGCTTAGAAATCGTTAATCCAGGGACGTAGCCGCTCTTATCCCACCGCTTCAGAGAAGCGGGGGCATTAGAGCGGGCAGTCATCGTGGGTAACTTTATCAGGCAGGACGGCAGGACGGCAGTGAGGGCGTTCGATCGGGGGTACTCCTGGCGCGAGTACCCCGTTGCCTTCTGTATGGCTGTTCCCACCAACAAAAGGAGGTAGCCGCATTGGTTATTGTGATGGAGGCTTCGGCAACCGCAAAGGAGATCGAGGCGGTGCGCAGCAAGCTGGTCCATGAGGGTTTCTCGGTTCATCTCTCCCAGGGGGTGTCCAGGACGATCATCGGGGTGATCGGCGACCGGACGAGGGCGCTCAACCTGTCCCTGGGCGCCATGCCCGGGGTGGAGAGAGTGATCCCCATTCTCAACCCGTTCAAGCTGGCCAGCCGCGATTTCCAGCAGGAAGACACCGAGGTCCGGGTTGGCCGGCACGTGATCGGGGGCAACGAGGTGCACATCATCGCCGGCCCCTGCGCCGTGGAGAGCCGGGAGCAGATCCTGGAGACCGCCTTCGCGGTCAAGGAGGCCGGCGCCACACTGCTGCGCGGAGGCGCCTACAAGCCCCGGACGTCTCCCTACTCTTTTCAGGGACTCGAGGAAAAGGGGCTGGAATTACTGGCTGAGGCCCGGTCGCAGACGGGCCTGCTGATTACGACGGAAGTCATGGACACCGGGTTTGTGCCACTCGTCTCCCGGTACGCGGACGTCATTCAGATCGGGGCGCGGAATATGCAGAACTTCTTTCTGCTGAGGGAAGTGGCGAAAATAGACAAGCCGGTGCTGCTGAAGCGGGGCCCCTCCGCCACCATCGAGGAGTGGCTGATGGCCGCCGAGTATATCATGCTGGGCGGGAACCACCGGGTCATCATGTGCGAGCGGGGGATCAGGACCTTCGAGAGCTATACCCGGAACACCCTGGACCTGAGCGCGGTAGCGGTGATCAAAAGGCTCTCCCACCTGCCGGTGATCGTGGATCCCAGCCATGGCACCGGCAAATGGTGGCTGGTACAGCCGATGGCCAGGGCGGCCATAGCCGCCGGCGCCGACGGCTTGATGGTGGAGGTGCATCCTTCGCCCAGCGAGGCTCTGTCTGACGGCCAGCAATCGCTGACGCCGGAAAACTTCCGTCTGCTGGTTGCCGGGGTCAGGGACCTGTCCAGGGCGATCGGGCGGCGCCTGGCCGATGCGGCGGCGCCATGTCCGACCCGCTCAAGCGGGTACCCCGACATGGCGCCGCCGCCGGCGCAGGCTTAAGACGGAGAGTAAACGGATGCAGCAGACAAAAATCGCCATCATCGGCCTGGGTGTTATCGGAGGCTCCCTGGGCATGAGCCTCAAGTCCCTGGGCAAATACCACGTAGTGGGAATAGACCGGGATGAGCAGACGCTGCGAGTAGCCGTGGAGACCGGCGCCATTGACGAGGGCACGCCGGACTGCCACCTGGGCGTCGCCGGCGCCAAAGTCGTCTTCCTGGCCGTCCCAGTCGCCAGCATCATGGATATAGCCGCCCGGATCAGGTGCTCGGTACCCCCCGACGCTGTCGTCACAGATGTGGGGAGCACCAAGGGACAGGTGGTGGAGACCCTCGAAGGTCTCTATCCCGCCCGGTTTGTCGGCGGGCACCCGATGACCGGCTCTGAACACGCCGGCATCAGGGGCGCTGATCAGTACCTGTTCGAAAACGCCATCTACGTGCTGACTCCTACGGAACGCACCAGTCACCAGGCACTCGGCACAGTCGAGCAGTTGGTGCGGGAGATCGGCGCCAGCCCCATCTGCCTGACACCCCGGGAGCATGACCTGATTGTGGCTGCGGTAAGCCACCAGCCCTACCTGCTGGCGGTTGCCCTGATGAATCTGGCCTCCTCGCTGGAGCCGGACCACCCCGCTGCCATGCTGCTGGCCGCTGGCGGTTTCAGGGATCTGACCAGGGTGGCCTCGGGGGACCCCTCCATGTGGATGGATATCTTCGCCAGCAACCGGGAGTTCATTCTGCAGACGAGCAGGCAATTGCGCATCCTGTTGTCGGAGATGGAGAGTTGTCTCGAAAGTGGCGATAATGCTTACCTTGCCGATAAGCTGGCGAGGGCGCGTGCGGGGCGGGCGAGGATCCCCATCGCCGTCAGGGGGTTTCTCCCTGCGATGTATGAAGTGCTGGTCACTGTGCCCGACCGTCCCGGGGCGATCGCCGGGATTACGGGCATTCTGGGCGACCACGGGATAAACATCGTAGATATCGAGATCCTGAGGATCAGAGAGGGAGACGGGGGTACCCTCAGGCTGGCCTTCAGGACCGAAGAGGATGCGGAAGCGGTCATGTGTGCCCTGCGGAGCCGGGAAATGGTGGTTAAAAGACGATGAGGAATAGGGTGATTTCATACTGAACATTGAGGTTAGACCGGGATTCCGGTTGGAGGGGGAGTGCCGTGTCTCCGGCGATAAGTCGATCTCGCACCGGGCTGCTCTGCTGGGGGCGATCGCCGAGGGCACGACCGAGATCGAAAATTTCCTGTGCGGGGCCGACTGCCTGAGCACGCTACGCTGCCTGAAGTCCCTGGGGGTTGACATCGAGCAGGATGGCGGCCGGGTGCGGATCACCGGAAAGGGGCTATCTGGCCTTGAAGAGCCGGAGGATGTGCTGGACGCCGGGAATTCCGGCACCACCATGCGGTTGCTGCTGGGGATTTTGGCCGGCCAGGAGTTCTTTTCAGTAATCACCGGCGATAACTCGTTAAAAGGTCGCCCCATGGGGCGTGTCGTCAAGCCGCTGCGGCAGATGGGGGCGCAGATCTGGGGACGCGCATCCGGGCTCAAGGCCCCGCTGGCAGTAATGGGCAGGGCGCAGTTGGAGCCGCTTGTCTACAGGCTTCCGGTACCTAGCGCCCAGGTTAAATCGGCGCTGCTGCTGGCAGGCCTCTACGCCCGGGGAGAGACCACGGTCCTGCAGCCGGTGCCCTGCAGGGACCATACGGAGCGCATGATGGCGGCTTTTGGAGCAAACCTCAGGGTCGACCCGGACTGCTCTGTTCACGTCAGCGGGGACAAACCCTTGCGAGGGCAGCGCGTCGAGGTGCCCGGAGACATCTCCGCGGCCGCCTTCCTGGTAGTGGCCGCCACCCTGTTGCCCGGCAGCGACATCCTGATCAGGGACGTAGGGATCAACCCGACCCGGACCGGGGTGCTGGAAGCCCTGCAGCGGATGGGGGCGGACATCACCCTGGATGGCGAGCGCTGTGCGAGCGGGGAGCCGGTTGCCGACCTCCGCGTGCGTTCCGCCCGCCTGCGGGGAGTGGAGATAGGCGGAGCGCTCATTCCGCAACTGATCGATGAGATCCCGATCATTGCCGTGGCGGCCACGGCGGCCGAAGGCGTCACGGTGATCACCGATGCCGCCGAACTGCGGGTGAAGGAGACGGACCGCATCGAGGCGGTCGCCTGTGAATTGCGGAAACTGGGGGCCGACCTGGACACCCTGCCCGATGGCCTGGCAATACGCGGTGGGAAGCCTCTCCAGGGGACGGCAACTGGTTCCTGGAACGATCATCGCCTGGCCATGTCCCTGGTGGTGGCCGGGTTGACAACTGAATCAGGTACCACGATGGTCGGGGACGCCGGCTGCATCGATGTCTCTTTCCCCGGTTTTGCCGACCTGTTGGCCGGACTGGGCGCCCGGGTAGAGCAATCGAATTAGCGGTTGCCCCCGGTGTTGGGGAGGTTCCGTCGATGCATCTTCAACCGCCATCTTCTCTGGTCAGCGCCCGCAACTTGTGCTAGAATAATGGCGGGAGTGATGACCTGTTGTCCCGCATGCCGAATATTGCCATCGACGGCCCTGCAGGTTCCGGAAAAAGCACAGTCGCCAGGCTGGTTGCCCGGAGGCTGGGTTATCTGTATGTAGATACCGGCGCCATGTACCGGGCCATTACCTATCTTGCTCTGAAAACAGCCATTGACCTGGATGATCAGGATGCTCTGGGGTCGCTGGCGGAAGCGGCGAAGTTCTCGATCGTGCATTTTTGCAGCAGCGATGACGAAGCGCTGTGGTGCAACGGCGCCGATGTCACCCCCTACCTGAGGAACTGGGATGTGACCAGGGAGGTGGCACGCGTGGCCGCGGTATCAGCAGTGCGCCATTGCCTCGTCAGAAGCCAGCGGGTGTTCGCGCGCAGCGGCGGAGTAGTCATGGAGGGGCGGGATATCGGAACGGTTGTCCTCCCGGATGCGGAGTTTAAGTTCTTTCTGACCGCCGACCTGGACATCAGGATAGAGCGGAGAACGCTGGAGATGAGCGGCTACGGGCGGGCTATCGATCCGGGAGAACTGCGCCGCCAGTTTATTTACAGGGATGAGATGGATTTGAAGAGGACGGTCGGCCCCTTGAAGACGGCGCCCGATGCCGTAGTGATCGAGGGCACTGCTTTAGCCGTGGACGAGATAGTGGATCAAATCGTATCCCTTTGTCGGGGGAGGGTCGCCTGATTTATTACTGGATCGGTCGTGCCTTATGCCGTTTTCTGCTCTTTTTTATCTGGCGCTGGGATGTCGAGGGGCTGGAGAACTTCCCATCCGAGGGGCCGGTAATTGTGGTCGCCAATCATGTCAGCTACTGGGATCCTGTTCTGATCGGCTCTGCTCTGCCCAGACAGGTATTTTTTATGGCCAAGAAGGAGCTTTTTTCGATTCCGGTACTGGGTTTTTCACTTAAAAGCTGGGGTGTCTTTCCGGTGGACCGCAGCCGCCCGGACCGCGGCGCCATCAAACGGGCGCTGGACCTGCTGAAACAGGGACAGGTGGTCGTTGTCTTTCCCGAAGGAACCCGGAGCAAGACCGGGTCGCTGTTGCCTCCCAGCACCGGGGCGGCTTATTTTGCTACCAGCACCGGGGCGCCGGTTTGCCCCGCCGCCATAATCACGGTCAGAGGGGCCTCCTCCTGGGGCCTGTGGCCGAGATTGTCGCTGCGCATCGGCCCGTGCATCAGCTTTTCCGGCGACCGGAAGCAGGACCTGGACTCTGTGGCCGGCCAGATGATGCTGGAAATTCAACAATTATTGGCTGGCAGCGCCACTTAGCAGGAATCTTGCTTTTTATGACGAAAAATCTATAATTGATGCTTAATAGGCGCGCACGCGTGACTTCAGGCGCGGGCACTGCCTGCGTTTCGCTTCGTTTGAATAAGGCGTCAGAGGGAGATGGTCTGCTCGCTTGAGAGTCAGGCGCGCCAGGTCGGCAGGATTCTGTTTCGGTGTCCGGAGGGCGCTGGAGCTTGCCGGGAAAGCCTTGGAAGAACATGGGGCCGTATGCTCCCTGGGTGAATTGATCCATAACCCTAGCGTTGTGGCTGACTTGCGCGGAAAAGGCGTCGCTGTCATCGAAGACCTCAGTGAGGCCCGGGGAAGGCCGGTTTTGATCAGGTCGCATGGGGTGGCCCCGGATGTTTTTAAATCTGCCCGGGAGCAGGGTATAGTGATCATCGATGCTACGTGCCCCTTCGTGAGAAGGGTGCAGGAGCGGGCTGAAGATCTGACGCAGCAGGGCTACCAGGTAGTGGTGATCGGATCGGCGGAGCACCCCGAAGTGAGGGGAATCCTGGGTTGGACCAGATACAAGGCAGTGGTGGTTTATGACCGGGATGACATAGAACGCCTGTCGACCGTTCCGAAGCTGGGTGTTCTGTCCCAGACCACCCAGACCAGGGAACGGTTTTACATTGTTGCCAGGGAACTGGTCAGTAAGGCTCAGGAGGTCAGGATCTACGATACGATCTGCAGGGCGAGTCTGGCCAGGCAGGAGGAAGCCATTGCCATTGCATCTCAGGTATCGATGATGGTGGTGATCGGCGGCAGGAACAGCGCCAACACCTGCAAGCTGGCGGAAATCTGCCGGCGCCGCGTTCCTACCGTTCATATCGAGAACGCTGCCGAATTGGAACCGGCCCTGTTCAAGGGCATGGGCTTAGTCGGGGTAACCGCTGGGGCTTCCACCCCAGATTGGATAATTGAGGAGGTCATTGGAGGCATGTCTATGTTTGATGAAGATCTGGAAACAGCACAAGTAAGTCCACAGGAGGCGACACCGGAAGTCCCACCGGAGATTGCTCCGCAGGGCGAGGCGGTTGCCCTACCGGAAGCTGGCGCCTCGCCGGAGCAGGAGCCGCCCGGGACACCGCAGGACGAGGCGGTTGCCCTACCGGAAGCCGGCGCCTCGCCGGAGCAGGAGCCGCCCGGGACACCGCAGGACGAGG
>JBEKFU010000047.1:0-21987 GCA_050013155.1 Thermacetogeniaceae bacterium
CAGCCGGGATGGTGCACCCGCTGGAGATCGACACCAGTTGCCGCAACCACCTGTTCATGGCCCACGAGCTCGCCCTCCTGCCCTATCTGCGCTCCTTTTACGGGGCCGGGTTCGGCAGTCTTCGCCTGGAGATCCCGTGTTACAGCGCCGGGGAGGCGGGAGCGGTGACTGCCCTCTACCGGGCCAACATCGACCGCCTCTGGAGAGACCCGGAGGCCTATGAATTTGCAACTGCTGATTGGGAGCGGCTGCTGCAGGCAAGAACAGCCACCTTTGGCGCCGGCCCCTACTTGCGGGGAGTCCAGGTGAAAGAGTGACGGAAGGGAGTGTCAACAGTGCCAGAAGGTTTCATGGGACCGGGAGAGATCCTTCTCAAGAAAAAGGAATATATCATGCCCTGCCTGAATCACTTCTATCAGGAGCCGGTACAGTTCGTGCGGGGGCGGGGCCAGTACCTGTATGACAGCAACGGCAGGCAGTACCTGGACTTCTTCGCGGGCGTCTCTGTCATCAACGCCGGCCACTGCCACCCGGAGATCACCGCCCGGATCTGCGACCAGGTACAGGCCCTGCAGCACGTCTGCAACATCTACCTGACCCAGCCGATGGTGGAACTGGCGGAGCGGCTGGCCGGGATCACCCCGGGCCGGTTGCAGAAGAGCTTCTTCTGCAACAGCGGCAGCGAGGCCAACGATGGGGCGGTCCTGCTGGCCCGGATGGCCACCGGCCGCAGCGAACTGCTGGCCCTGCAGGACGGTCTGTGCGGGCGCACCTACCTCGGCATGAGCCTCACCGGTCTGGGCATGTGGCGCACCGACTCCAACCCCGCCGGGGGGATCTCCTTCGTGCCGAACGCCTACTGCTACCGCTGCCCGTTGAACCTCGACTACCCGGCCTGCGACCTGGCCTGCGCCGAGGCGGTGGCCCGGGTGATCGAGACCGCCACCTCCGGTGAGGTGGCCGCCCTGATCGCCGAGCCGATCCAGGGCAACGGCGGGATCATCACCCCGCCGCCGGAATACTTCCGGCGGATCAAGGAGATCCTTAATAAATACGGCGCCCTGTTGATCATCGACGAGGTCCAGTCGGGCTTCGGGCGCACCGGTAAGTGGTTCGCCATCGAGCACTGGGACGTGGAGCCGGAGATCATGACCGTGGCCAAGGCCCTGGGGAACGGGGCGCCGATCGGCGCCTTCATCGCCGTCCCGGAGGTGGCGGACCGGTACACCAGGCCCGGGTCCTCCACCCTGGGGGGCAACCCGGTCTCCATGACCGCCGGCCTGGCCACCCTGGATGTCATCGAGAAGGAGAGACTGGCCGAGAACGCCGCCGAGCTGGGCGCATCCTTGAAGGGGCGCCTGCTCGAATTGAAAGACAGACACCCGCTGATCGGAGACGTGCGGGGACTGGGGCTGATGCTGGGAGCGGAACTGGTGAAAAACGGCCGGGAGCCGGCGGCAACGGAGACCGACCGGGTGCTGGAGCTGATGAAGAACCGGGGCATCATAATCGGCAAGAACGGCCGCTCCCGCAACGTGCTGGCCTTCCAGCCCCCCCTGGTGATCACCGGGGGCGACGTCGAGGAGATGCTGCGTCAGTTAGACGACGTACTGACTGAGGTTGAAGGAATATAGAGAGAAGGTGGCAAGATGCCGCTTGGCGCCCACATGTCCATTGCCGGAGGCCTGGACAAGGCAGTTGCACGCGGCAGCAGCATCGGCTGCGAGACGATCCAGATCTTTACCAAGAGCAGCCAGCAGTGGCGGGCCAAACCCCTGGAGGCGGAGGAAGCCGCCCGCTTTCAGGCGGCCCGGGCAGCCTCCGGGATCGATCCCATCTTCGCCCACGCCGCCTACCTGATCAACCTGGCAGCTCCCGACGACGACGCCTGGGACAAATCGCTGGAGAGCTTCATCATGGAGGTGGGGCGCTGCGCCACCCTCAAGCTCCCCTTCATAGTGGTGCACCCCGGCGCTCACGGCGGGGCGGGCGAAGACACAGGCCTGAGCCGGGTCACCCGCGCCCTGGATGAGTGCTTTTCCCGGCATCAGGACGATCAGGTGACGGTACTGCTGGAGATCACCGCCGGGCAGGGCTCCAGTGTAGGCTACAAGTTCGAGCACCTGGCCGTGATCATGGAGCGCTGCCTCTACCCGGAACGGCTCGGCATCTGCTTCGACACTTGCCACGCCTTTGCCGCCGGCTACGACCTCCGCACCCCCGAGGGCTACGAGCAGACCATCGCCTCCCTGGACCGCCTGATCGGGATCGAACACCTGAAAGCCATCCACCTGAACGACTCCCGGGGCGACCTGGGCGGCCATCTGGACCGCCATGCCCACATAATGAGTGATGAGGATTGAGTGATGAGTGTAAAGATAGAGAAATTCGAAGGACTTTCATTACTCATTACTCATCACTTACATGCCGGTTATAATTAACCGGCCCTCTAAATACTATGGAGAGAGAGCACTTCTTTTGGTAGTTTCTCTTTGGTAGTTTCTCAGCCCGTTTTAGAGGGCTGACGTTTCATTCAGGTATTCAGAATTCTTCATTACTCATAACTCATTACTCATAACTTACTTCTTTTGAAGGAGGGGGCGTGCAATGCTCGCTCTGATCAACGGCAAGATATTGACGATGGAGGGCCACCTCTACGAAAGAGAAAGCGTGCTGCTCGTTGAAGGCAGGCGGATCGTCGACCTGGGTAGCGGGCGTTCGCTGCCGCCCGGGGCGCAGTTGGTTGACACCAGCAATCGCTACGTGCTGCCGGGTTTTATCGACGCCCACACCCACGTGGGTATCATGGAAGAGATCTACCGGGTGGAGGGAGACGACGCCAACGAGACCTCGGATCCGGTCACGCCTCACATGCGGGCGATTGACGCCATCTACATGGATGACCTGGCCTTCCAGGACGCGGTCAGGGCCGGGGTCACCACGGTAATGACGGGGCCTGGCAGCGCCAACGTTATCGGGGGCGAGAGCCTGGTGATGAAGACCTACGCCCGGACCCTGGACGAGGCTATCCTGAAAAACCCGGTCGGGATCAAGGCGGCGATGGGCGAAAACCCGAAGCGGGTTTACGGCGACCAGAAGAAGGCCCCCATCACCCGCATGGCCACGGCGGCCCTGTTGCGGGAGGCTCTGGTGAACGCCCAGAACTACTGCTCCAAGCTGAGCCGCGGCAAGGACGACCCCTCCAAGCGCCCGGACCGGGACCTGAAAATGGAGGCCCTGCTCCCGGTGCTGAGAGGAGAACTGCCGCTGCTGGTTCACGCCCACCGCAGCGACGACATCATGACCGCCCTGCGGATCGCCGATGAGTTCAACATCAAGGTCAGCATTCAGCACGCCACCGAGGGCCACAAGATCCCCGGGGAGTTAGCCCGGCGGGGCGTCCCCGCAGTGGTGGGTCCCTCCCTGAGCGCCCGGATCAAGGTGGAATTGAAGGACCGCACCTTCGCCACGCCGGGGATCATGGCCAGGGCCGGGGTGAAGGTCGCCCTGATGACCGACCACCCGGTGATCCCGGTGCAGTACCTGCCCCTGGCCGCTGTGTTGGCAGTCAGGGAGGGAATGGACGAGGACGAGGCCCTGAGGGCGATCACCATCAACCCGGCGGAGATCCTGGGAGTTGCCGACCGGGTGGGCAGCCTGAGGCCGGGCAAGGACGCCGACGTGGTGGTATTGACCGGCCATCCCCTCGATTGGCGCACCAAGGTGGAACTGGTGCTGGTGGACGGAGAGATCGCCTATGCCAGCGGCGCTTACACCGGGCTGCAGAACCGGATCAACCCATCATCCAGGCGCCTTCCATAGCATGACATCGTGGACGGTTCTAATTGACCACAGATGACTACCCGCTCTAATGCCCCCGCTTCTCCGAAGCGGTGGGCGCCCGTATCCGGGCTAACGCCCGGCCTGAACGCCGGCTCAAGGCTCCGCCTTGGCTGAAAGCCCGCCGGTGATATTAGTACCGGGCGGGCATACTATCATCGGGGACATTCCATCGGGGAATTCCTCGAAGGGGTGTGTCCCCATTCCTTAAACGTTGTGTCCCCATACCTTAAAAAAGGGGTCCTTGTCTTGGAAGAGATCAGAGAGAGGCTGGCCGAACTGATTAAGATGATGCCCGATGATAAGCTGCAGGTGCTGCTGGACATTGCCAACCGGCTGTACAACGAGTACCAGGAGGGTGAAGAATCGGACGACGAGTTGCTGATGACCCGGCACTAAGTATTTTACCTCCCTAATCATTGCCTTCCCCCTCGAACTTCGAATCTCGAGGATTCCCTGACCTGGTCCACCAGGTCTTGCAGGGTGATGCCGGCCATGTGCGAGGTGATCTGCTCTTCCATCCCCTGCCAGTTCTGCTTGAGCGGGCAATTCGGCGCCCTGGGGCAACCATCCCGTCCGAGGAAGCACCGGTTCATGGCCAGCTTTCCCTGCATCGTCTCCACGACCTCCAACAGGGTGACCTCGCCAGGCTCCTTGGCCAGGGAAAACCCCCCCTGGGCGCCGCGGTGGGAGTCGACGATGCCGCGCTTGACGAATTTTTGCAGGATCTTTTGCAGGAATTCCACCGGCACGTCCTGGCTGCCGGCGATCTCCCAGGCGCTGGCGACAGCCTCCCGGTTGGCAGCCAGGTGTACCAGCGCCCTGATGGCGTATTCCGTGTTGCGCCTGATGACCTCCACGAGCGGCACCCCCCTTCCTTATTTAAGACTATTATAGTCCTGTATTAGCAGACCAATCAAGCGTTGTTTCGCTCAAATAAAAATGTAGTCGCCCGGCAATGTCCTGACCGGCCTGCACATCCGGGGAATACCGGCCCCAGCCGCCAAGGAGCGGACCGAAGAATGGATGGAGCGTTAATTAAGCAATCCGCAGCAAGAGCAACCGGGCATCCTCTTGACCTCTTGATGATAGAACGAGCTTGTAAGGCCATCGTAAACCAACATCTCTTTCACTAGAGGGGTACCGGTTTTTAGAAGCAGCTTGAACACCTCCTGGGCCTGGAGGATGCCGATTATCCCCGGCGTCGTCGTAAATACCGGTATGGGGCCGATAAGTCCGGTTAAATATGAATCACACGAGGATTTGGGAAAGATGCAACAGTAGCAGGGCCCCTTGCCGGGCAATATCGTCATCAACAGACCGCTGAACCCCCTCACCGCCCCCTCGACCAGTGGCTTGCGCAGGGACACGCAGGCGCTATTCACGACATAGCGGGTTTCCTGATTATCGAGGGCGCTCACCACAATGTCATAACCGCTGATTATTTGAGTTGCATTCTCTTCGTCTAATCTTACATTGTAGGTATTAATGCTAATATCGGGATTTAAGGCGGACAAGGTCAGCTTTGCGGATGTTGTTTTTAGTGTCCCTATCCGGTCAGTGTTGTGCAGGATCTGACGTTGCAGGTTTGAAAGCTCCACAACCTGATCATCCACGATTCCTATTGTTCCAACCCCGCCTGCAGCCATGTACAAGGCAGAGACAGATCCCAAACCACCGGCCCCGATTACCAGGACCTTCCCTGAAGCCAGGCGCTGTTGCCCCTCCTCTCCTATCTCGTCCAGGATGATCTGCCTTTCATAACGTGCGCGTTGCTTTTCTGTCAACATTCCATGCTTACCTCCTGGTATCGCTTCACAATCCCAAACAGCTCAACCCCCGCCGATTGCGGGAAAAAGGGAAATTCGATCGCCCTCTTTTAGTATGGCATCTGCTGTAACATGGCAACCGTTGACGAGCATGGTAAAAACCTTTTCCCGCGGAATGGCAAGCCTGTTTAGAAGCAGCCCCACCGAGCAGCCCTCTTGCACTTCTAGCGGGATGCCCTGCCCAAACCTGGCTCCTGGAATGAGGCTCTCCAAGCCGCCAAAAACTCGAACCTCGACATCCACAGCATTGCACCCCCTTGGATTCCTTTCAGTTTTTGAGCAGGAAAGAGGCACCCCAAACGGGTGCCCCATCCACCGCTTTTTTTTTAGAAGTTAAAAACCTGGCTCAGCTCTTTTGCATCGATGTCAAACCTGGTGTTGTGCGGTGGGAATTCTTCCAAAACGAAGAATTCAGGCAAAGAATCATCGGCGCCGGTGAATCCCGCCAGCCGGTTAAACTCCCTTTCCGTCCTGAGAACCTGCTGACCCAGCTTGGTGACATCCTCCGCAGTCATCTGCAACCCATACTGGGCATTCAGCATGGCGATAATGGCAGGGAGGGCTTCGGGATCGTCCAGCACCGCGAAGGCTACAAAGAGGCACAGTCCGGCGCTGTCAATCGCTGCCGTTGCGATCTGGAGGTTGCGTGACAGCTCAACCTGGCCATCCGGCTTCAGGGGGTCTACATACCCGCCGGATCGCAGAATGTTCGCCGTAACTGCATAGCCTGCGGTATGGTCCGCTCCCATCGGCGAGGTGGCATAGGTGACCCCGTTGCCCTTGCAGGCCCGTGGGTCGTAACCGGGCATGCCCTGTCCCTTTGCAGCCGGAACGTGTGTGATACCGAACACTTTCCCGGCACATACCGATCCGCTGCCAATGATGCGCCCGAGTGGAGTGGCCTTCTCCACCTCTTCCAGCGCTTTGACGGCGGCCTCCCCGTCCCCAAAGGGAAGCACCCCCGCCTCCATGAGCACACCCAGCGCACACCCTGTTTCGATAGTATCCAAACCCACGTCATTGCAGATGTAATTCAGTTTGGCAACTATATCGAGGTTGGCATTTTCCAGGTTGGGCCCAAGCGCCCATGCCGTTTCGTATTCAATCGGGGCGCATACCTTACCGTCAGGCATCGGGTAGATGTTAGAACAGTGCATCACGCACCCGGGCATACAGGAGTGCGTCGCCTTCCCTCCGCGGGCCACGGCAACCTCGGCCAACTTCTCGCCGCTCACTTCCCTGGCCTGATCGAAGTGACCCGAGTGAAAGTTCCGCGTCGGCAGGGCGCCAACCTCGTTGACGATGTTCATCAATATATCTGTGCCGTAAGCAGCAAGGCCGCTTCCAGTAATAGGGTGCTTTCTGAGGCATTCAGTAAATTTCCTGGCCGCAGCCCTGAATTGTTCAACATCCTTGACCCTGGCGCCGAAATGCTCCCCGGTATCCACTACAATAGCCTTGACATGTTTAGATCCCATCACCGCCCCGAGACCACCGCGGCCTGCATAGCGGGAGCTGTTTCCTTCATTATCATTATTAGTGACACCTGCCGTCGCCATCAGCATCTCCCCGGCAGGGCCGATAGTGATTACTCCCACTTCCTTGCCGTAACGTTCCAGCAAGACGGCTGTAACTTCGTAGGTGCCCTTGCCCGCCAGATCATTGGCAGGTATCAGATCTGCACCTGCAGCGGACACTTTTACGAGATACCAGTCATCAGTGGAGGGCCTCCCCTCAATGATGACGGCCTTGATGCCAAGGCTGGCAAGTTTCTGAGAGCTGACGCCTCCGGCATTCGCCTCTTTAATCCCCCCTGTCAACGGGCTTTTGCCTCCTACCGACAACCGCCCGGATGAGGGGGCCGTGGTTCCGCTCAGAAGACCCGGAGCGATAACCAACTTGTTGAATGGGCCGAGAGGATTACAATCCGGCGGAACCTCATCGAATACTATTTGCGAAGTCAGCGCCCTTCCACCAAGCAGTGAGTACTTTTCAGGCAACTCTTCAAGACGTGCTACCCGATCGGACATATTGACGCGCAATATCTTTCCCATCAATGTCTCCCCCCTTTGTTCAAAATAGTCTCATACTTGTTCTGTTATGGAATCAGATAGGAAGGCACCCATCACGCCGCAATCATCTTAGCCCCCTCTCGCAACAGGGTGCTGATGGCCTCTGCGATCAACACCATCGGTCACTGAGATCTGCTTGCCCAATGATCACCCCTTTCTACAATTCTTATTCAACTGGGTCTTGGCTTCAGTGGGGGATTGCTTTCCCCCACTGAAGCTTAGAGCCAGTTAATACAGTGGCGTAGCCGCTCTTATCCCACCGCTTCAGATGTACTCCGCATTCTTCAGGCCGGGCTGTAAGCCCGGATGCGGAGAAAGCGGGGCCAGAACGGAAAAAAGCACAGTCCTTTGGACGGTGCTCCTTTCCGTTCTGGGAGGCATGCCAGTTTCCCAACATACCCTATCGGCCCGACGGCCATAGCATCACCTTAGACTATCGGGCTCGGAGCTAGTCTACTATCCCCCACTGAAGCTTAGAGCCAGTTAATACAGTGGCGTAGCCGCTCTTATCCCACCGCTTCAGATGTACTCCGCATTCTTCAGGCCGGGCTGTAAGCCCGGATGCGGAGAAAGCGGGGCTACCGGCTTGTACCCTGTATGGAAAATTTCGTGATCCCTGCAGGCGCCACTCGTCGTGACTGCGATAGAGCTGCATTTAGGGAGAGTTGCCATGAAGAGAGTCGAGATGCGAGGGAAGGTGTCAGATCCTGAAAGTCCTTGAAAAAGAGAATATTGCCATAGCCATCAGATCGTTCGAGGTGTCTTGTTCGATCCTGCTGCTGTCGGACCTGCGTATAGCTACCTGTTTTAGTCTTCGTCGTTATCTTTAAAAATCCTCTTTCAATATTTTTTTTATTCAATTTTTTGGTTCAGCCAGAAATTCCCTCTCTCCTTCTCCCCGAACCTTCCCGCTACTGCCACTTCAGCAGGCGGCGCTCAATTCTCTTGTTATCCCGATCAACAATGATTATGGGTAATGCCCCGTAACTCACGCTTATATATCCTCCACCGCATCCGGGCTTACGCCCGGCCTGGATGCGGTGAAAAGCCCGCCGGCACACCAGGAATGCGGCGCACAGGGACAACTCGCCCATCGGTGCCGATAGTGACCACACCCCAGGGGATCATCCTGCCGCTGTTGATGATGGCCTGCTTGACCGCATTGACGATACCGCCGCAGCAGGGCACTTCCATGCGCAGCACTTTGATGCTCCTGATCTCATGCGCCTTCAGAATCTCCGTCAGTTTCCCGGCGTAATCGGTGTCGTCCAGTTTGGGACAGCCGATCAGGGTTATCCTGCCGCGCATGAAATCGCTGTGAATGTTGGCGTGGGCATAGGCCGTGCAATCGGCCGCCACCAGCAAATCGGCGTTGTCGAGGTAGGGGGCGCTGACAGGCGCCAGCCTGATCTGGCATGGCCACTGGCGAAGCTGGGACTCCGGGGCAGGCGCCTGTTGCGGAGCAGCAGCGCCGTGCGCGCATTCTTCCCTCTCGATGAGCCTGGCACTGGTACCGGGGCAGCCGCAGGCAAGCTTCTCGGGTACATCCTCTGGTGCAGACGCGCTTTCATTCCCACCGCACCCGCATGATGCTTCCGAACCTGGCTGAACCGGAAGCCCCGCGCCAGCAAACTGCGGTGCCGGGTCCGGTGGACCGGGCGCGGCAACGATGTTCGCTTCGCTCACCCAACAAGGAAGTCGGACACCAGATGTCGGATGCAAGACTTGCATGCCTTCTATTTCGGATGTCGGAATGTTTTCCGCTATGTTTTCATCTTTTTTCCTGCCTCTGACCTCTTGCCTCTGACTTCTGATTTTCACAGCTTCTTCGTCAAAGTCAGCCGCCTCCCGCTCCTCGATAGTGATGGCGCCGTCCGGGCATTCGGGCAGGCAGTTCCCAAGGCCGTCGCAGTAAGATTCAGACATCAGCCTTGCCTTGCCATCCACCAACTGCAGGGCCCCTTCGTGGCAGGCGTCTACGCATAACCCGCAACCGGTGCACTTCTCTTCATCGATCCGCACAATCTTTCTCTTCATTGCAATAGCCTCCCCTCCGACCATCTTTAATTAAGACTATTATAGTCCTGTTTTTTTCACACGTCAACCTGTTCTAAAAAGGCATTCAGGGCAAGCACGCTATCAGAGGCTACTCAGGCGCCCTGCTGCCGAAGGGTGATCAGGGCCGCCCGCATATCATCAGGCAGTGCGGCAGTCAAGGTGATGGCGGACCCGGTCCGGGGATGGTTAAAGGTGATCTCGCCTGCATGCAGGGCCTGCCTGGCGATGAGCGGTGATGGCCGGCCATACAGCTCGTCGCCGCATACCGGGTGGCCTGCAAAGCTGAGGTGCACCCGGATCTGGTGGGCGCGGCCGGTCTCCGGGCGAAGCTGCAGCAGGGTATATTGCGGGTAGCGCTCCAGCACCGCGTAGTTGGTCGCTGCCGGCTGGCCGTGAGAGGCAACGATCCGCTTGCGCGACCGGTCCTCCAGGCGGGCGATGGGCTCTGCGATCCGGCCATGATCGGGCATGACCGCTCCTTCCACCAGGGCGTAATAGCAGCGCTCGACCCGCCGCTTCTGCTGCTGGCGGAAGATGCCCTGGTGCGCAAACTGGTTCTTGCCGATCAGGACCAGCCCCGAGGTGTCCTTGTCCAGGCGGTTGATCGGCCTGAACAGGGCGCTGTGGCCCGACTGCTGCCAATAGTAGGTAACCGCATTGGCCAGAGTTCCCGTCTGGCAGCGCTTGCCGGGATGGACCGGCATGCCCGCCGGCTTGTCAACCACCAGGATGTCCTCATCCTCGTAGACGATCTTCAGGGGGACCGCCTCCGGCAAGATCTCACTCCGCTCACCGAGATCCAGGTCCACGCTGATCAGGTCCCCATCTCTCAACCGGTAGTTGGTAAAAACCGGTATTCCGTTGACAGCGATCTTGTGCTGCTGTTTCAACTTCACCACCAGGGAATGGGACAACAGCAGCCGCGAGTACAGCAACTCTTTCAAACTCCTGCCGGCATCGATTGGCTCCACTATCCAGGTCAGCGGCATCTGCTTCATATATTCCATCCCCGCATCCGGTCCATGCCCCGGTGGCGTTTTGGCGCTTCATCGCCTCAACCGGCGCTTTCATTGTAGATGGAACTGGTCCTTTTTGTCCACCGCATCCGGGCGGCGCTACCGGCCCTTCTCTTGCGCGTACCGGCGGTGTTCCACCATGATGCAGCGGTCATGAACAACGCAGAGGCCCCTGTTGACCGCATCCCTCACGGCCTCGTCGCTGGTGCAATCGAGCTGGAACCAGATCACCGGGATTCCCCGCTCGGCCGTCTCCCGCACGATCTCCAGGGCGGCGCCGGCGGGGCGGAAAACATCCACCAGGTCTATCCGTCCCGGTATATCAGACAACCGATGATAAACCCGCTCGCTTAAAATCTTATCTGTTGCACTGGGGTTGACCGGAATGATCCGGTAGCCTGCATCCTGCAGGTAGCTGGCGATGCGGCGGCTGGTCTTGCCAGGGTCCTTGGAAAGCCCAACCACGGCAATGTGCTTGGCGTTGGCCAGAATGGCGTCGATCTCCGCCCCGGTGGCGGCCACACGTCCGGCTCGCTGTTCCACTGAAGTCCCTCCCATCACCTGCCGGCAGATTCACCACAGATGACTACCATTATGACACTATTCCTGTAGTGATTACAGTATGACAGGGTCAGTTGCGCTTTGATCCTTGTTGGAGTTTCGTTTAGAGATTGGAATTAATGGTTACAAAAACTCGATCATCCACATTCGAGGGGGATCTGTAATCACGAAAGCCCTCAGGCTATTTCCGGAGGGCTTCGTCACAATCAGGCCGCCTGGTTTCCGGAAGATCACCGCCGGTGAATATAGGAATGGCCGTCGAGCGGGATGTGCATCCTCAGCGGATAACCGATGCTGGTGGGAGAACCGTATGTATAGAAACTGTAATAACTGTTAGGGGCCAGGGAGACATTGGGAACGGTCAGGTAAGGACTGATGGTGGTACCGGCCGGGTACAGGTAGACAGTACGGATGCCGGGATAGATATAGGAGTAGCTGGTGGTCGTGCCATAGCCACAGCCGCTCCAGAGCAGGCTGTCCTCATCGTAGCAATCGAAGACCGGCAAGTCGTATGACAGTTGCACCAACCTCACCATGGGATTCAGCGCTGCTGAAAGCTCACAGGAATCTGACACCGGCAGCAGCGTCATACGGGGATACAGACCGGACAGGCCATAGGTGTAAATGCTGCCCAGGGGAATGCTCAGGGATGTGGAATAGATCGGATTGCCATACATGCCCGAATAATAGACCGACGCCGCATAATCCCCCGGCTCAATCTCCTCGTAGTCGGTAAACTGCCCGTGCCCCAGGTTAGACGCCACCATGTGGTCGTTAAAGTAGACGTCGACCGGCGGCCCCTCGGTAGATCCGTGGAAAAAACGAACGTGAGACATATTTTTTCAACCCCCTTGAATCGTTCACAATACTATTTGTGATTAACGGCTATTAATAGTGTATGAATATGGGATCCGCCTTGCCATCATGCTTGATGCAAAGTTAAGGCGTTTGCGATTACACTTTTCACGGATTGCCGCTGACACCCGCCTGAGCCAACAGGACAAATTATGGTGGCCTGCAGGATTTATTCTATTCTTGGCGAAGATTTTTAGGTTAGGAAACAATATCGCCTGGCGTAAATCCTGTAAACCGGCAGTTCAGCAGGAAGGGGGGTCGGCGATGTTTGAAAGCGAGAGAAAAAGAGATCAGTTCGTCAAAAAACTGGTAGAGATCAAGCGCCAGAACGTCGAGTTGAAAGCAGCGCTCGAAGAGGCACTGAAGAAGTCTGACGAGCGATACAGGACGCTGGCGGAGGGAATCAACGACGCCATTTTCAAGCTCGACGCCGCCGGGAATTTTACCAGCATCAGCCCGGCGATCGAACGCATCTCCGGCTATAAGCCGGATGAGATCATAGGAATCAATTATGCTCGCCTCGTGCATCCGGATGACCTTCCTGCCCTGATGAACCTGAGGCACGCCCAGACCGGCCAATATGGATCGCTCGAATTCAGGGCATTCAAGAAAGATGGCACCGTCGGCTACTTTAGAATAACCGGAAGCCTGGTCATGGAAGACGGGCAGCGGACCCTGATCGGGGTCATTACCGACATCACCGGGCCCAAGCTCGCCGAGCAAAACCTGCGCCAGAGGGCCTCAGAGGTGCAGGCCATCTTACAGGCCATGCCGGACCTCTACTTTCGCCTCGACTCTGAAGGAACCATCCTGGACCTGAAGGCGGGACACGCCGCTGACCTGTATTTTCCCCAGGAATCCCTGCTGGGCAAAAGAATCCAGGATATCCACCACAAGGTGGGCAAACAATTCAGGCAGGCAATCCAGCAGGTTCTGGAGACCAACTCCCTGTCCATCCTGGAATACTCCATCCCACACAAATCCGGCACCGAGTTTTACGAGGCCAGGTTCGCCCCGGCGCTCGACAACCAGATCATCGTGGTGGCGCGCAACATCACCGAACGCAAGAAGGCCCTGGAGGAGTTGGCCTTAAAGGCACAACTCCTGAATGCCGCCAACGATTCCATCGTTCTGCACGACTTCGAGGGCAACTTCGCTTTCGTCAATGAAGCGGCCTGCAGGTTATACGGCTATAGCCAGGAAGAGTTGATGCAAAAGAACGCCAATGAACTGAGCACGCCGGAATCGGCGAGGAATCAGGATGCCAGGCTGCAGGAGCTGAAAGAGAGCGGCCGTTCCATCTTCGAAGTCGTCAACGTGCATCAGGACGGTTCTCTCCTGCCGCTTGAAGTCAATGCCAGGCTCATCGAAGTTGGCGGCAGGATCCTGGTTTTGAGCGTGGCCCGTAATATCGCCGATCGCAGGCAGGCGAATGAAGAACTCAAGAAAGAGCGCGATTTTACCAGCGCGGTCCTGGACATAGTCGGAGCCCAGGTGGTGGTGCTGGATCGCGAGGGCCGCATCGTCGGTTTCAACCGTGCCTGTGAACTGTTATCCGGTTACTCGTTTCAAGAGGTGAGGGGCAAGCGCATCTGGGAGATCCTGACAGATGATGCCGCCCTTACCAGGTCCAGGGTCAAGAAGGAACTGGCAGGCGATTATCCGAGCACGCACGAAAGCTACTGGATTACCAGGACGGGGGAGCGCCGCCTGATCTCCTGGTCAACCACCGCCCTCCTCGACGACGACAACAATGTCGAGCACCTCATCGCTACCGGCGTCGACGTCACCGAGCGCAGGCAGGCGGAAAAAGGACTCCAGGATGCCAATAAGAAACTGGCGACCTGGGTAGACGACCTGGAAGAGCGGAGACGGGAGATGGCGCTGCTGAGCGAGATGAGCGAACTGCTGCAGAATTGCGAGGACTTCGAAGAGGCTTATGCGGTCAGCGCCCGGTACATTCAGAAGCTGTTCCCCTTCGATCACGGCGCCCTGTGCCTGACCAGCGCCTCCAGGGACATGGTCGAAGCCGTGGAGATGTGGGGCGATCCGGCGCCCACCGAGCGGGTATTCACACCCAGCGACTGCTGGGCGTTGCGGCGCGGCCGGTCGCACCTGGTCGACGATCCCCAGCCCGGGCTGATGTGCGCACACGTACTCAGTCCGCAGGCGGCCAAATACCTGTGCGTGCCCATGATGGCGCGCAGTGAGGCTCTGGGGATCCTGCATCTCCGCCATGCCACCGGAGAAGCAGGACAACAGGGAGCGTTGTGGCAACCGTCCAACGAGCACAAGCAGCAACTGGCCGTGGCGGTAGCCGATCAGATCGCCATGGCCCTGGCCAACCTGCGGCTTCGGGAAACGCTGCGCAACATGGCCATTCGCGACCCCCTGACCGACCTCTTCAACAGGCGCTACATGGAGGAGTCCCTGGAGCGCGAACTGCGGCGGGCGGAGCGCAGAAAAACCACGGTGGGAGTCATCATGTTCGACATCGACCATTTCAAGGACTTCAACGACATCTACGGCCACGACGGAGGAGATGCCCTGCTGCGGGAACTGGGTTCCATCATGAAAACCCGGACACGCGGCGAGGATATTGCCTGCCGCTACGGAGGGGAGGAGTTCGTCTACGTTCTTCCGGAGTCCTCGCTGGCGCATACGCAGAACCGGGCGGAACAGTTGCGCCAGGAGATGAAGCAGCTCAAGGTCTATCACCTGGGCAAGCCGCTCAACAACATCTCCATCTCGCTGGGAGTGTCCGCCTTCCCGGAGCACGGCCTTACCGCCGAGACTATTCTGAAGACGGCGGATACGGCGCTCTACCGGGCCAAGAACGAAGGCCGCGACCGGGTGGTTGTCGGCTGATTTTCGAAGTTCAAGGTGACGCCGAAGGTGTCGTGAGTGCCTAAAGTAAAAAGCCCCCCGCAGAGGACTTTACTTGAACAACAGCAGAGACTTTCACGTTCCCGCCTTATTTACCTGGGGCTATACTTATCCTTGCCCTCATCCCACACCCAATCCCTGACCTCATACAGGCCGCTGGGCGTGATGATGCACTCGATACCGGCGTTGATGATCAGGCGCTTGCACATCTCGCAGGGGACGCACGGAATCACCGTGGCGCCGGTCTCCACGTCGAATCCGTTAATGTACATGGTGGCATCGATCATCTCCCACCTGGCGGCGGAGATGATAGCGTTCATCTCCGCATGTACCGACCTGCAGAGTTCGTACCTCTCCCCCTGTGGAACGTTCAGCTCAATACGCTTGCATTTGCCCAGATCGCAGCAGTTGGCGCGCCCCCTGGGGGCGCCCGTGTAACCCGTGCTGACAATCTGGTTGTTTTTCACGATGATGGCGCCAAAATTGCGCCGCAGGCAGGTCCCCCTCCTGCTGCACTCCATCGCTATATTGAGGTAATAATCATTCTTGGAGATGCGCATGAGCTTCAATCCCTCGTAGGCAATCCGTAATCAGGCAAATTCATCCGTAATCTCTAAAACCTGATGATAGGCCCGTTCAACAGCAGGCACAGGACCCCCAGACCCAAGAAAAGAGAGACGATATCCCTGGTAATGATCGAATTGACCACTCCACCCAAGGTTATGATGATTGCCAATTTATACACTTTCTGCATCCGCCAGGGATTCACCCGGACATCCCCTCCCACATGAGTTTCCATATAGTTTATTCTGTTTTCTCCCTCATTTATCCTTTTTTTGCGCGGACTTTTTATGGAAGCAAGGGGACGGTCCTTTTGCTTCCGTGCTCTGTCAGACAACGTCCTTCAGCATAGATCAAAAAAACCACCCGCTCCCGGGTGGTCAATTGACATGGTGGGGAATGAGGGGATCGAACCCCCGACCTCAGGTATGTGAGACCTGCGCTCTAACCTGGCTGAGCTAATTCCCCGCTTATATGGGATGCGTGATGTGCGTCTCACTTCCGCGCCCGGTCCACCGGACCCGGCACCGCCACTTCTCGCTTCTAAAATGGTGGGCCCACCAGGATTCGAACCTGGAACCAATCGGTTATGAGCCGAGTGCTCTGCCGTTGAGCTATGGGCCCCCTGGCTCCCCGGGTAGGATTCGAACCTACAACATCCCGGTTAACAGCCGGACGCTCTACCGTTGAGCTACCGAGGAACGTTACTGATATTATATGTCAGTGGCCAGACGGCGTCAAGGACACCGGCAATTGAACTGCCGGCCAGGGAAAACATCCCTTGCCGGCAGCCCGATGCCGATCATAATGTGATGTGAGATGCCTCTCACCTCTCAATTATCAGGCATGATCGTAGGCGCGTTCGCCGTGGATTGGCAGGTCGAGGCCGGTGTTCTCGTCCGCGGCGTTGACCCTCAGCCTGGTGAACAGGCTGACCACTTTCAATAAAATAAAGCTCCCTATACCAGCCAGGCAGATGGTAGCCCCCGCCCCGATCAACTGGATCCAGAACTGGCCGGGGTTACCGAAGAACAGCCCATTGGCTCCAGCCGGGTTGACCGCCGTTGTGGCAAACAGGCCGGTAGCCAGCACACCCCAGGTACCGCCGATGCCATGGACCCCGAACACGTCCAGCGCATCGTCGTAGCGCAGCCGCGCTTTTAGTAAGCTGACGGCAAAGTGGCAGATGACCCCGGATACAACGCCGATCACGATGGCTGACAGCGGACTGACGAAACCGGAGGCCGGCGTGATCGCCCCCAGGCCGGCGATGCAGCCACTAGCCGCCCCCAGTATGGTGGGCTTGCCATTGTACAGCCACTCGGTGACTACCCAGGCCATGGTCCCAGCGGCGGCAGCGGTGTTGGTCACCAGGAAGGCATTGACAGCCACCCCGTTGGCCGCCAGGGCGCTCCCGGCATTGAAGCCGAACCAGCCGAACCAGAGCAGACCGGCGCCCAATACCGTCATCGGCAGGTCATGGGGAACCATGGATTCACTGCCCAGACCCAGGCGTCGGCCTAGCACCAGGGCCACCACCAGGCCGGAGATCCCGGCGCTGATGTGCACTACCGTCCCCCCGGCAAAATCGAGCAGCCCCAGGTTGTGCAGCCAGCCTCCGGCACCCCAGACCCAGTGGGCGAGAGGATCATAAATCAGGGTTGCCCACAGGATGGAGAAGAGCAGGAAAGCGGGAAAGCGCATCCGCTCCGCAAAGGAGCCGGTGATCAGGGCCACGGTGATGATGGCGAACATCATCTGAAAAGAGGCAAAGGCCAGGTGTGGTATGGTAGCGGCATAATTGGGGTTGGGTATGATCCCGACCCCGTGCATACCCAGCCAGGCCAGGTTTCCGAAAAGATGTAACTTGTCTGGACCGAAAGCGATGGTATAACCGAACAACACCCATTGGAGCGAGATCACGCCGATCAGGATGAAGGACTGCATCATGGTGCTCAGCACATTCTTGTGGCGCACCATGCCTCCATAAAATAGGGCCAACCCGGGTATCATCAAGAAGACCAGCGCCGTGGCGAACATCATGAAACCGGTGTCGCCGGCCGACACGGTTTGCTCCGCCGCCCAAGCCAATCCTGGTACGGCTAGCAACAATACGGCAAGAAAATAGGCTGTCAACAACAATCTGTTGCGCACGATGCACCCTCCCCGGCCATCTTTGGCCAAAAGTATTCGGTTGTCAAATTACCTGAGTCTGCCTAGACTCTGGTCGCAATGGATCCTTTTTTGACCTGACCGAACAGGTCTATTTAAGTACGCCTTTGTAGGGAATTACCGGTGCTTTTAGTGCTCTTGACCATTTTCAGATTTATGATTGTTATTTGAACCTGATCAACTGGAAGTCCCCCTGTCCACGCCGTGCCCTCCGGGCACGGAGGACCGGGCGCGGGCTGGGATGAATCGCAAACATCATGCTCTTCCGGGCGGCGCTCACTCCCCTCAAAAAGCAAAGCCTCAATCCTGGGAACTTCGTTGTTCCCAAATTGAGGCGCCACTGCCATGCCGGCCCCACAGCGCTGCGAGGTCAACGGCTGCTATCGATTGTCGTCAGGATGTTTGACCCGGCTAGCTTTTAGAACCCGTAAAACACCTGAAAATACCAAAACCCGCCGGTCGACGGGTTCCTTTCACATATGCGCAGAAAACATACGCGGAGTATGCACCTGAGCATACTTGGACTTCATTGTCCACAGACGGCGCCGTCGCCGTAAATCCAATCCGTAAATGTTCTTGCCGCTTGGTTCAACCCGTATTTACCCCGGGGAAACGGACGACCTTGCCCGCTATGCCCGGAAATTGATTAATAAATAGCAGATTCCCCGGTCTCCCCGGTGCGGATGCGCACAGCATCAGCCAGGGGATAGATGAAGATCTTGCCGTCGCCGACCTCACCGGTGCGGGCGGCCCGGCAGATGAGCTGCACCGCCTGATCGACGGTCTCGTCCCTGACGACCACCTCGATCTTCACCTTGGAGAGCAGTCTGATATTGGCCTCGACCCCCCGGTAGACCTCTTTCCATCCTCTCTGCAGCCCGCACCCCTTGACCTCGGAGGCGGTCATGCCGGGGATGCCGAACTGCCCAAGGGCATCAATCACCGCCTCCAGCTTTTCAGGTCTGATCACACACTCAATTTTGGTCACTGTCCTGCTCCTCCCTCGTTGTGATTAATAAGCATATCATCTGGAAATTTAGACAACCAGGATACTATTCGCCTCAGGTTTGTCCTTTTCCTTTTTTTAATAGACTGTGAAATGTTCACTCAAAACAAGAGGAGATCGAGGCGCAGTCAATTCAGGCGCCGCCTGTCCGGGCCATGAAAAAACCCGCCGGAACAGTATACCGGCGGGTGGAAACACCCTTCAAAACAAGCACAGTTTTGTCAAAGGGATGATTCCGGTGATCACGGTTGTCACAATTGTGACAGCCAGAACCGTCCCTGGTGTCACATCAGTAGATGGCCGACTCCCCGGTCTCCCCGGTCCTGATCCTGACACTGTTGGCCACCGGATAGATAAAGATCTTGCCGTCTCCGACCTCTCCGGTCCTGGCCGCCTGGCAGATGTGTTGGATCACCTGGTCAACCGACTCGTCCTTGACCACCACCTCGATCTTGACCTTGGGCAGCAGGTTGATCGAACTCTCCACGCCCCGGTATACTTCCTTCCAGCCCCGCTGCAGCCCACAGCCCTTGATTTCGGAAACGGTCATGCCAGGGTTTCCGGTCTTGGCCAGGGCATCCTTCACAGCGTCCAGTTTTTCAGGCCTGATGATGCATTCCAACTTGACCATCGGCTTCCCAATCCTCCTGTATCAAAAGAATATGAGGTTAACCACTTCCCGCCTTAAAGTCAAAGCACCGCCTCACGAAATGAAGTCATAGGCGCGCTCGCTGTGCATCGTCAGGTCGAGCCCGGCCAACTCCTCCTCTTCACTGGCCCGGAGCGGTGTAATCAGGCCGACCACCTTCAGGATGATGAAGGTCACGGCTGCAGCGAAGACCCAACTGGCGACGATGCCGATCAGTTGCACCCCAAGCTGGCCAGGATTGCCGAAGAAGAGGCCGTTTCTGCCACTGGCGTTGATGGCGGTAGTGGCAAACAGGCCGGTGGCCAGTGCGCCCCAGGTGCCGCCGATACCGTGCACCCCGAAGGTGTCCAGAGCGTCGTCATAGCCCAGTCTGGCCTTCATGATGCTGACCGCCAGGTAGCAGATAATGCCAGCCACCAGGCCGATGATAATTGAACATACCGGGTTGACAAAGCCAGAGGCGGGGGTGATCGCCACCAGTCCGGCCACACAGCCGCTGGCCGCCCCCAGCATGGTCGGCTTGCCATTATGGATCCATTCGGTGAAGACCCAGGCCAAGGCCGCAGCAGCCGCTGCCGTGTTGGTCACCACAAAGGCGTTGGCAGCCAGACCGTTGGCAGCCAGGGCGCTGCCGGCATTGAAACCGAACCAGCCGAACCAGAGCAGGCCGGCGCCCAGCACCACAAACGGTATGTTGTGCGGCAGCATCGGTTCCTTGCCATGACCCCGGCGCTTGCCCAGCACCAACGCTGTGACCAGGCCGGAGACGCCGGAGCTGATGTGCACGACCGTCCCCCCGGCGAAGTCCAGCACGCCCAGTCTGTTGAGCCAGCCTCCGTAGCCCCAGACCCAGTGCGCCAGGGGATCATAAACGATGGTCGTCCAGAGCAGGGTGAAGATCAGGAAAGCCGGAAAGCGAAACCTTTCCGCAAAAGAGCCGGAGATCAGAGCTGCGGTGATAATGGCGAACATGAGTTGGAAAGCCATGAATGCCAGTTGAGGGATAGTCGGCCCGTAGTTCGGGTTGGGGGCAAAGCCGACCCCGCTCAAACCCAGCCACGACAGGCTGCCGATCAGGTGCAGCTTGTCAGGCCCGAAGGCTAGACTGTAGCCGAACACCACCCACTGGACTGACACAAGGCACATGATGATAAAGGAATGCATGATGGTGGAGAGCACGTTCTTGCGCCGCACCATGCCGCCGTAAAAGAACGCCAGGCCCGGGGTCATCAGCAGCACCAGTGCGGCGCCGATCAGCACGAAGGCCGTATCACCACTGTCGATCTTCGGAGCTGCGTCCGCCGCCCAGGCCATGCCAGAACTTGCCAGCCATAACAGGGGCAGCAGACAGCCTGCCCAAATCAATCTTTTCTTCATAATAGCAACAACCCCCAGTTTTATGATCCAGATTTGTTAGCAGCTACCCAAAATTTAGATTTCAAATCAGCTATCTCTATTCCAACTTTGAACCCCACCCCCTTTCCTTGATTGTGACCCAGCACTTGTACTCCGCATTCCCGGTGTGCCGGCGGGCTTTCAGCCAAGGCGGAGCCTTGAGCCGGCGTTCAGGCCAGGCCGAAGGCCTGGATGCGGAGGAAAGTGCTGGGGAACGAGGCCCACCCCGCGCCCCGCATGCATGCGCGGGGTTCCCCCGACAAAGACAAAACCCCCTCATCCTGGGAACGACCTTGTTCCCAAAACAGGGGGCAACACTGCCTTGCCGGAACCGCAGCATCGCGGCATACGGCCATATTCAAGATTTAATGCGGCACACCCGGATCAGAAAATAAAAACCCCGCTCTACTCGGACGGGGGATTCCCAATCAAATAACCACTATCACAGGGGCTCCCTCATCCCGGTCCTGATCCGGCTTCTTTGCCGAAGGAGAAACCAACCTATAAAATTATAAACAGAGGGCAGGGCGTTTTGTCAACCAGCTTCCGACAAGTATTATGTATACCTTAATCACCCCCGCCTTTCTGCTGTGCCGGCGGGCTTTCAGCCAAGGCGGAGCCTTGAGCCGGCGTTCAGGCCGGGCTGTAAGCCCGGATGCGCCTGTGCTCCGCATTCTTCAGGCCGGGCGTTAGCCCGGATGCGGAGGAGGAGAAGCGGGGGCATTAGAGCGGGTAGTCATCTGGTAAAAGAAAACCCCTCATGATTCCATAGGAATCACAGGGGAATGTCCGTGGTTGTTACTTGGCCTATATCCTACGAAATTTCGACGATCTGCCCTGTAGGATACCATTGAACATTTTTATTGAGCAGTTGGCTGATCGCTCTGAGGGGAACCATCATTCGTCCGTCGATGATCTGTGCCGGTGTGTCTAAACTATAAGAGTTGCCGTTAAGGCTGACTTGCTGGTCATTGTCGGTGATCAGGATCTGGTTCGACCCGTCGTTGATGGTAACAGTGCCGTCGGCACTCCAGGTGACGTCATTGTCGGACAGGCCCAGGGCATTGGCTATTTTTCGGATGGGGAC
>JBEKFU010000048.1:0-13631 GCA_050013155.1 Thermacetogeniaceae bacterium
TACTGGTCCGCATCCCAATTGACTGCGCGTCGTCTCCCCTCGGCTCATCTCATCTCGTCTCATCTCGTCTCGGCTTATTCACTTGTCAATTGCACGCATTCACCTTACCACAAGAGGCCCGTCCCTGTCAATCACCTTGACGGCCAGGAAAAAGCGAACTTTGAGGCAAGGCGCAACACCTTTTGCGGGCCGCGCCTTACGGACTACCCGCCGCGGGCAGCCGTACATCGATCTCGGCGCCGCCGTCCGGGTGGTTCCGGGCGCTGATCTCGCCCCGGTGGCCGCGGACGATTTCCTGGGCGATCGCCAGGCCGAGGCCGGGATAGCCCGGGTAAGCAAGCTCGTACGGGCAATGAAGGATTTCTCCCACTCCGGCAGCAGGAAAAGAAACTGAGCGGATATCAATAGGGCCATTGAAGGAACGGTGACTATTTCCAGAAACGAATGGAAGAGCATTGCGGATCTGGAGCTGGATCTACAGCCGGATCTCCCTCCGGTCGACTGTGTTATCGATGAGATCAACCAGGTTGTTCTGAATATGATCGTCAATTCCGCCCAGGCAATCGCCCAGGCCCAGGACACAGGGAACGGATCCGGAAAAGGCAGGATCGCGATCGGAACAAAAAGCGGCGAGGATTTTGTGCAGATCAGCATCAGCGATACCGGGGCGGGAATTCCTCGATCGAATATGCACCGTATATTCGACCCCTTTTTCACCACCAAAGAAGTTGGCAAGGGCACCGGCCAGGGCATGGCCATCGCTCACGATATTAGGGAGCATTCAAGTAGAATCGTCAGCGGGGACAGGGACGACTTTCATTGTCCATCTGCCGCTCAAGAAGGAACCTGCTGTACGTGGGTAAGAAAGTGCCGTCAGTGGATGACGGCCAACTCATCCTTGAGGGAACCGCAGAGTTTGGCGACGTGACGGGTGATGAGAGCGTCTCCAAGGGTGTGGACAGCTCCGTGAACGACGCCGTGAACTATAATGACGGAACCGCCAACCAGTAATCCAAAAAAGGATGGATATAAATGAAAAGATCATTTTTGATCATACTCTTGCTCTCGGTTGCGGCAATGCTGATCCTGTCCGTACCGCTGGCCTGGGCTGACTCGTCCGGCGCTGTGTCGGCGTCGGTGTATCAGCCAAACCCCTACCAGCAGCAGATACAGCAGGAACTCCAGACGCTGCAGGGCCTGTGCCAGCAGTGCAGCGCACCGGCAGCCGGCGGCACATCCTAGGCGCCTGATCAAACCAGTGAAACCCGCTTCAGGCCGTTGGTCTGAGGCGGGTTTCTTGTCTTCCCCGGCTGCTCTCCAGCAAGCTGTCAGATATCCCGGCCCTTGAAGGAGCGCACCGCCAGTAGCAGGCAGCCCGCCAGGTAGACCCAGGCATAGATCACCATCGCCTGGCTGGGCACGGAGATGGAGCCAAAGGGGCCGAGAGACTGCAGCGAACCGAGCAGGTTGCCGGTGTTGCTGAGCAGTACGAAGACCGCCCGGCGGTACAGGGCATCCACCGGCAGGACCAGGCTGGAGACGATACCGATGTTGATCATCACGGTCGCCGCACCACCGGCTCCGGGAACGTTCATCATTTGAAACATGGCGCCGATCTGTTCGATCATCCCCGCCACCAGGACGATCCCGTAGAGCAGGAAGATGGTGATCCCGTTGGCCAGGGTGGACATGGCTGTGCTGCCCCAGAAAGCCAGGGCCAGCATGATCAGCGGCTGCAGCAGGAACAGCGGCAGCACCGTCCATGGTCCCGGCAGCACTACGCCAAACTGCCAGGCCATTAGCCCCCACAAGGAAAAGAAGAAGAAAGCGGCATAGGCGCACAGCATCAGGGCGTACCCGAGCCACTTGCCCAGCAAGACCTGGCTGCGGGAGACCGGCGCGGCCAGCAGGCCGTAAGCGGTGCCGGATTCGATCTCCCCGGAGATCGCCCCCACCCCTGCAAAACCGGCAATAAGCACGGTCATGAAGGTGGCCAGGTAGAAGCCCATGCTGAACAGGCCAAACCCGCTCAGTTGGCGCTGCACGCTGCTGATATTCTCCCCCAGGTAGTGCAGTCCCAGCCCGAACAGCAGGAGATACACGCAGGTCAGGAACATTCCGGCCAGGATCACCTTTTTCCGCAGCACTTCCAGCAAGGCAAAGCGGGCCATTACCAGGATTCCCCTAAACATCCGCCTGATCACCTGCCATCAGGTCCACGAACAGATCCTCCAGGGAGTTCTGAGCCATGGAAAGGTTGTAGATCCTGCCGCCGCCGTGCACCACCGTCTCTGCCAGCAGGGGCAGCTTGTCCTGGTCATCCACCCGCAGCCTGAGCCTGGTGCGGCCGGCTGCCGGGTCATCCTCCCGGTGCAGCACGGAGGCGATCTGTTCGATACACTGCAGCAGTGCCGCGGTCAGGCCGCCGGCCTCCAACTGCACCTCGTGATGCCGCCCCATCCCCAGCAGTTCTTCCAGATTGCCGGTGGCCACGATGCGGCCCCTCCTGATCACGGCCACCTTCCGGCAGACCTTCTCCACCTCGGTGAGCAGGTGGCTGTTGAGGAAGATGGTCAGGCCGCGATCCTGAAGCTCCTGCATGATCTCCCGGATCTCCCGCCGCCCTATGGGGTCGAGGGCGGAGGTCGGTTCATCCAGGAACAGCAGGCGCGGCCGCGGCAGCAGCGCCACCGCCAGACCCAGGCGCTGCTGCATACCCTTGCTGAAGGTGTGTATCAGGCGTTTTTCCAAGCCCTTCAGGCCAACCGTGGCCAACGCCTGCGCTATCCGCTGCCGGGCCTCGCCCCGGCTCAGGCCGTGCAGGGTGCCGTGAAACTCCAGCAGTTCGGCAGCGGTCATCCAGTCATGGTAGCGGAAATTCTCCGGCAAAAAACCCACCTGCCGCCGGGCCTCCAGGCTGCCGTGGGGCAGGCCGAGGATGCGCGCCCGGCCGGATGTGGGGGTGAGCAAGCCGACCAACATCTTGATAAAGGTGCTCTTCCCGGCCCCGTTCGGCCCCAGGAGCCCGAATATATCCCCGGCTCCCAGGGAGAGGGAGATGTCGAAACATCCCCCTCCACCCGGATAGAGCTTGGTCAATTGTTCTGTCTCCAGTACCGTTGTCAATCCAGCACCATCCTACGCGAAAATTACTTGACTGCGGATGCCAGGGCTACCGCCTCGTCCAGGGTGAAGTTCCCTTCAAGGCAGTTCCAGACTCCGCCCTGCGGCCAGATCAGCGCCTTGCCGTTCAATGGGGGCGCGGTCAAACCCTGCCCGCCCGGCCTCAGTTCACGAAGCGGCCCGGTTTTGGAGCCCGGGGGCGGCGGGGTGATCAGTACTCCCTGGTTGCCGTTGACAGTGACGCTCTCGATGGATCCGCCGCGGCTGTCGATGGCGAAGTCGGGAATCAGCAGGGTGCCACCGTAAATGTTGACACCGGCCAGGGTGTTGCGAATGTTTTCGGGCAGGATCGGGATGGCCAGCAGGGCCTCCCTGACCTGTTCGACATCGACACCGGGCGGCACTGTCAGGGCTGGCGACAGCGAGCAGCGCAGAACCAGCGGGTCGGTCACCCCCGGCTGCTCAAAGGTTGCGCTCACGGAGCCGGGAACCTGGACGGTGAAGGTCTGGCCGTTTAGGCTCGCCGGCAGCAGGCTCTTGCTGCCCAGGCTGGTCAAAAAGCTGTTGATGCCGTCCACCTTGGGGGCGGCCAGGAGTTTTGTGCCCTGAGTCAACTGCAGGCCGCCGGTTCTCGTATAGGCGCCGATTGACTCCGGAAAAGTGATCTTCTGCCCGTCGACCGTCGCCGTATTAGCATCAACCAGGCTGCAGTCCTGCAATTGCTCGTGGGTAAAGGTCCCGAAACTGGCTATGTCTATCTGTTTGCCACTGGCCTGCAGAGCACTCTCCAACTGCTGCACGTCGGCAGGATCGAAGTGCAGCACCTGCACCTGGTTAACCCGGAAGACTTGCAGCATCTGGGCGGCAAGGCTCCGAACCGGGCCGAAGCTGAACAGGCCGGCCAGTACTATCACTGCCGCCGCGGTGGCCACGTATCCCTGGTAATGTTTCAAGATTGCATCTACTCCTCTCGTTTTCCCGGATCGTTCGTTCAGGAACAGTCCCGCTGCCGTATCAGGGGATCCCTTGCTAGTTCGTATTGAGCCCAGCGTCGCCGCCTGGTAGGGGTCCAGCAGGGCGGCCACCCGGTCGCCCTCTGCCTGAAGCTGCGCCAGGCTGTTGCAGCAGCGGGTGCAGCGGGCGAGATGAGCCCTGACCGTCGCCATCTGCCGCGGCGCCAGTTGTTCATCGAGATAGGCCAACAATTCCCCTTCGCTGTAGCACCTCACTGCTGATCATCATCCTTTCTCTGCCTGTATAGATCCAGGAACCGCCGCTGCGCCCTGGCCAGCAGCGTTCCCACCGAGCCCGGGGCAACATCCAGCGCCCCGGCGATCTCCTGGTAGGTAAAGCCGGTGTGCCGGAGCAGCAGCGCCATCCTTTCCCGGGCGGGCATCTCATCCAGCACCTCTCTGACGAGGCGCACCGCTTCCTGCCTCCACATGACCTCTTCCAGGGGGATCACCTTGTCCCCGGAAGGGTCTTCCGCCTGGAGTTCCCGCCGCTGCCGCCGCTTCTCGCCGCGCAGGTAGTTCAAGGCAAGGCGCGCCCCCACCTGGTGCAGCCAGCCCCCGATATTCTGCCTGGTCGGGGGCGGAACGGTATACAGCTTGAGGAAGGTCTCCTGGGCAACATCCTCCGCCCCCGCCCGGTTGCCCAACAGGTAGGTCAACTGGCGCACCACCTGGGCATAAAAGCTGCGGTAGGTCTCCTCGTAGGAGATGCCCGCAGGCGCCTTGCCCCGGGCGCCGTCTCCAGGCTGATTTAAATTTGACACCGGTCGATCAGGCATGGCCGTTGCTCCTTGCCCTGGCCTATCCAGCCCTGGCTTTGGAATTACAAACCTTATTCACATGATAACCCAAGTACCCTGCTCTGCCAAACTCGATCAAACCGTCCTGCTCCTCCGCATCCAGGCCTACGGCCTGGCCTGAAAGAATGCGGAGTATATCAGCCACACCACCTCCGCTTGCGCCCGCCAAGGCTTCCAGAGGGCAGTTTCTGCCGTTTGCGTCATTGTTCAGACACGATGGCCTGACACCAATATAAACACCGGCCATCCTCTTTTTGTGACAAACCGCGGCCAGTAGCCTCACCACAGTATCCATGCCGGCTCGGCAGGCCGGCTCCACGGTCAGTTTGTTCTATAGTAGCAGCGCCTGCCGTCGGCGATGGAGAATTCGATGGCGCCCCGCTCATAGAAATACTTTATGAAGGCGTTGCACATTCACCAGGTGTTCCCCATTCCTTACGGTGCAAACAGTCTTCTAATTTAGTTATGTCAACCGCCCTCAGATCGATCATTATCATACGCCTCTTCGCCTAAATTCGTGTGACTTTACATATTTTCAATCCCGGGAAGAAAAACGTCAGAGCTTGGAGGTGTTTGCATATTCGCCACCGAATGTATTTACCATGAGTATGGGTGGATAGTATCGCCCATTTATTCCTGTGCTGATTTTCTGTGGGAGAGTGACCGGTATGAGTGAAAACAAGGATAGTTTGTGGGCGTTGTTGTGGGGTGTGCTGGTGAGCCCCGGGGAGACCTTCGAGCGGCTGTCGGCGCAGGAGCGGCCGCCTTTCCTGGCGGCGGCGTTCCTGTTCACCGGGATCGGCCTCGTCCTGGCCCTGCTCCTGATGCCCAAGATGCAGGCATACTCCCTGTGGATGCTGCAGAACAGCCCCCAGATCACCCCGGAGCAACTGGTGGCGGCACGCCCAATTATAGGGATTTACGTGGCTGTGTCCAGCATCATCGGGGGGTTGGCCGGCCCCTGGCTGTACTGGCTGGCAGTCGCCGTCGTGCTCAAGCTGTATGACCTGTTGAACGCCAAGAATTCCCGCTTCGGAGCGCTGTTCGTCGTGGCGGTCTACGGTTACCTGCCGGTGCTGTTGTCGGCGATCATCACCCTCCCGCTCATGCTGGTTACCGCCGTGCAGAACATCCCCTGGACGAGCGTGAGCCTGGCTGCCCTGCTGCCGGCCCAGAAAACCTACCTGTATTTCTTCCTGGCCCGGTGCAGCCCCTTCACCTGGTGGAGCCTCGCCCTCTGGGGCATCGGCTGGGCGAAGTGCGCCAAGTCCAAACCAAACGGCGTCCTCATCTTTTTGTTCGGGCTCTGGTTGGTGTTGTCGCTGGGTGTGGCCGCCTATGCCCTGAGCAAGGCCGGAGCCATTCCCGGCTAACTGACGGGGAGTGTTTATGCCAATGAATGTACCAGTGAAGAAATTGGCGCCGCGCACGCCTCAGACCTGGCTGGCAATCGCCGGGGCAGTTCTGATCATAGTGATCGTGGCCGCCAGCGTCCACCGGGCGCTGAGCGTTCCGTCGGTGAATGTGAAAACGGCGGTGGTCGAACAGCGGCTGTTCGCGGATGATGCCCTGGTCTCCGCCAGCGTGCAGGCTACCCAGCAGGAGCAGATCGTGGCCCCCTTCAGCGCCAGGCTGCTGAAATACGATGTGCACGAGGGAGACAGCTTTGCCGCCGGCCAGGTGCTGGCGGAGATGGACACCACCGACGTCGAGAAGCAGGCCCGCGAGGACGAGGCCGCTCTCCAGGTGGCCGAAGCCCAGCGCGACCAGGCTTACCACCCAGGCACGGCGGCTGACTTGACCCAGGCGGAAGCCAACCAGGCGGCCTGTCAGGCAGCTTACGACGCCGCCAGCAACACCCTGGACCGCGACCAGACCCTGTGTCAGAACGGCGCCGTCTCCCAGGCCACCGTGGATCAGGATCAGGCCGCTCAGGCCCAAGCCTTGTACAATCTGAAAACGGCAGAGGCCAGCCTGAAAGACCTCGAGAGCCCCGACCCCCGCAAGCTGGCCGTGAGCAACGCCCAGGCCGACCAGGCCCGCGCCGTGGCAGAGGACGCCGCCAATACCGCGGCCGAAGGAAACTTGATCGCTCCCTTTGCCGGCGTGGTGCTGCAAGAGTTGCCCCAGGAGGGCGACTACCTCCAGCCGGACGCCCCGGTGCTGTGGATTGCCAGGCCCGGTTCCCCGCAGGTGGAGGCAGACCTCAGCGAGCAGGACATCGGCGGGATTGCCGTAGGGCAGAGCGCCGACGTCCAGTGGGCCGGCCGGCCGGGCACAACCTGGCCGGCCGCGGTGGCCAGGATCGCCCCGGCGGTCACCAGGAGCAGCGCCCAAAACGAGAACGTGGTCCGTGTCTACCTGGATTTCCCCCAGAACCCGGATGGCCTGTTGCCAGGAGCGTCGGTGGACGTGACCATCCACCGGATCGTCGCCCACCAGGCGCTGATGGCGCCGAACGAGGCACTGCTGGGCAGCGGCGCCACCCGCACCCTGTTCGTAGTGTCCGGCAATCAGGCGCACCGGCGCACGGTCACTGTCGGCCACGCCAACGAGCTGTATACCGAGGTCCTGTCCGGGGTGATCAAGGGAGAGCATGTCGTCCTCGATCCGGGGAGTCTCAAGGATGGGCAGCCGGTGAAGGACACTGGCGGTGGACAGCAATGATCAGTATTTCCGAACTTAGCAAGACCTACGGCGCCGGAGAGGCCTCCGTAGCTGCCCTGAGCGGGGTCAGCCTGGAGATCGGGGACGGGGAGTTCGTGTCCATCATGGGGCCCTCGGGGTCCGGCAAGTCCACCTTCCTGAGCCTGCTGGGCTGCCTGGAGCGCCCCAGCAGCGGGCAGTACCTGGTGGACGGGCGGGATACGGGCGCCCTGAGCGATGATGAATTGGCATTCCTGCGCGCCCTGAAGTTCGGCTTTGTCTTCCAGGCCTACAACCTGATGCCGCGCTATGGGACCATGCGCAACGTGGAGTTGCCCCTGATCTACGCCGGCGTGGGGCGCCGGGAGCGCGCCGGCCGTGCGGAGGACCTGCTGCGCCGGGTGGGCCTAGGCCATCGCCTGCGTCACAAACCGACGGAGCTGTCCGGCGGCGAGCAGCAACGGGTGGCCATCGCCCGCGCCCTGGTGAACGACCCGGCGGTGATCCTGGCGGATGAACCCACCGGCAACCTGGACAGCAAGGCCGGCCAGGATGTCATGGCCATCTTCCGGGAGTTGAATGCCGAGGGGAGAACGATCATCCTGGTTACCCACGAACTCAAGATCGCCCGCTACGCCGGGCGCATGCTCCATTTTCTAGACGGCAGGCTGGTCGGAGAGGAGGTCCATCCATGAAGCTGGACGATCTGACCCAGATCGTGGGCGATAACCTGTTCGCCCACCGCCTGCGGGCACTGCTCACCATAGTGGGGATCACCATCGGCATCGCCGCCGTGATCGCCGTGGTAGCCATCGGCCAGGGCGGGCGGGCGGTCATCCTGTCCGAGATCGAGACGCTTGGCAGCGACCGCTTCTTCTCGATCACCGTGGATACGTCCCGCGGGGAGGCTCCCACCGTCGATACCTTCCGGATGGAGGATGCCAGTCTGATCAAGGAGCTGTCCCCGGCGGTGGAGGAGATGGCCCCCGTCAGCTATTCGAGCATTGTTGACCTGAGGCTGCCCGAATCCCTCGAAAAACCGGTAATGGCATCACTGATCGGGACCACCCCGGACTATGCCCCGGCCGGCAACCTGGCCCTGGAGAGCGGGCGCTTCCTGTCATCGGCGGATGTATCCTCCCATGCCCGGGTGGTGGTGCTGGATGCCGGCCTGGCCAAGACGCTGTTCGGGGACGCCGAACCGCTCGGCAGGCAGGTGTTCGTCCAGGACAACCCGGCCACGGTGATCGGGGTGCTGCAGGAGCAGTCCACTCTCCTAGGTTCGATGAACCTGCACTACACCTACTTGCCGATCACCTTTGCCCAGGATATCCTCAACAGCCAGGTGATCTACGAGTTAGTCGGGGTCGCCATCTCCAAGGAGGCGCTGCCCCAGGCGATGAACGACAGCATCAAGATCCTGAACAGCCGGCACTTCGCCAGCACCATCCACTACACCGCCCAGTCCATGGAGGATACCTTGAGCACCGTCAGCAAGGTGACCTCGGTGATCACCATGGTGATCGGGGCGGTGGCCGCTATCGCCCTGGTGGTGGGCGGCGTCGGAGTGATGAATATCATGCTGGTAGCGGTCACCGAGCGCACCCGGGAGATCGGCCTGCTCAAAGCCCTGGGCGCCCGCCGCCGGGATATCATGCAGCAGTTCCTGGGGGAGGCGGTAGCCCTCTGCCTGGTGGGAGGCTTCTTCGGGGTGGTGTTGGGGGCGGGCGGCGCCTTGATCGTGGCTCACTTCGCCCACTGGCCGCCGCTGGTCTCCGGTTGGACGATCCTGTTGGCCTTTGGCTTCTCCGCCGCGGTCGGCCTGTTCTTCGGCATCTACCCGGCCAGCCGGGCAGCCGCCCTGAGCCCCGCTGAGGCGCTGCGTCATTTGTAGGTGTCTCCCGCCGCCCGCAGGCTGCGGCCCTTCCTATCCCCGTGTCTGCGCTCCCGTCTCGCCCTGCCTGCTCTTCGAGATCACAGTTTCAACAGCCGCTCGGCATTCAGGTGGGCGATCTTCTCCAGGTCCCCTGGGCTGATGGGAGCGGCATTCAGGAAGTTCCGCCCGGTCGTGTTGGCGCTGTACGGGTAATCCACCGCAAAGATGATGCGGTCGGCGCCGAACACCGTCAGGGCGCAGAGCAGGGGCTGCATGGTGAAATAGCCGCTGGTGGTGAGGTGAAAGTTGGTGTGGAAATAGTCAGGGACCCGGCGCTGCAGGTGAGATGTGACCGGCGCCAGCCTCTCTTCGGCGCGGGCCAGGGAAAACGGGATGTTCTCACCCATGTGGCCGATGATCAGTTGCAATTTCGGAAAGCGGTCGAAGACTCCGGACGCTACGAGCCGCAGGCTGTGCAGGCCGTTTTCGACGTGCCAGCCCCAGCCTGCGGTGGCGAGGGCGCCCCCGACGCCGGCCGGCAAGCCGCTGAAGTACGCCTTGAACACGTCAGGCGGCGGCGGGCCGGGATGCAGGTAGATGGGGACGTCCAGTTGCTCCGCCGCTGCCAAAACCGGCTGAAAACTTGGGTCGTCAAGGAAGCGGCCGTTAATCGTGCCGCTGACCATCGCCCCCTTGAACCCGAGCCGGGTCACGCAGCGTTCCAGTTCAGCGGCGGCGCCCTCCGGGTCCTGCAACGCCACGAAGGCAAAACCGGCAAACCGGTCCGGGTGGGTGCGGACCGCCGCGGCCAGCGCATCGTTGCAGTCACGGGCCAGGGCGGTCCCGGTGGCCGGGTCCAACTGATAGATGCCGAACCCCGACAACGACAACACCTGCATGTCGATGCCGGCCGCATCCATGTCGGACAGGCGGCCATCTCCCAGGTCAAGCAATTTTTGACCAATCTCAGCCATTAACGGTGCAAACATGACCTGACCGGTTATTTTTTGCAGGTCTGTCTGGCACTGAGGTGTGGAAAAATGTTCTTCAATGGCAATAGTTCTCATTCTAATCCTCCTTGTCCTAACAATGATGGTAATACGATCTATTTTGCGTATTGAACATCTCACGACTAAAGTCACGAGTGTGCGACCAGCAAGCTATCAAGTTTGCATAATGCATTTATTTTCTCTTCTTTCACAAACATCCTGCTCAAATCTTGCTATTGAAATACTCCTTTGTAACCTGCAGTTGCCTTTTCAATATCTCTTCCCAGAGATGTCCCGACACCTCACCGGAGCCCGTGGAGATCTTAGTTCTTTTTAACGTACCGCCAGGCATCAGTTTCCGGTAAAAATAATGATCCGTCTGCTTGTACAACTCCCAGCCATCATTTTCACAAAAGCTCTTGATGTCTCTCCATCTAGGCATGAATGAGCTCCGCGACGCCGCTGGCATCGTCTTGCAACCAGACTGCCAAGACATACGGAAAATGTGGCTGGCGGTTGGGCGCTTGAAAATACAGTTGGAAGTTGTTAAAATATTCATCTGCATAGTCGACCAACTCTTGAGCCAGCGCCAATCTGGCGGCCTGCTCATCCTCCCGGTTGACCAGTAGATCGATATCATCCAACCCAGCTGTAATGGTTCCGTCATCTTCCTTGATGAAGTAGGCCTTGAAGGAAACGTTCTGTAACAACGCCTTAGCTTGCGGAATGGACAACGAGAGAATAATATCCCGGTTGCGCTTGATAATGCCAGGCTTGCCGTGAACCACACTATCGATAAAGCGCCCCCAGTCTTTGCGCACTTCCGTAGCGTTTAAAATCTCCTGCATACTCATCCCTCCTGGTTCACATTATATGTTATATATATAGTGTACGCAACGTACGCGCAGGCCATTTCTGTTTTGCCTTCTGCAACATGACGTAGGCTAAATACTTGATCGCCCTTAAAGCAGACATCGCCAGTCTCACATCTCCCATCACAGATCTGCTCTGTCCCGATGCCCTTTCCTTAAAAATACATAATGCCTGGATTCTCTACCGGACAAAGCGGTAATGACCCGTAATCGGGATCTTGCATTCCATGCTGAAACAGCAGCAAAACTCAGTTGCGCAAACAAAAATAATGGTAAATAACTTTTTTCACAACAGGTTCGGTAAAAACAAGATGTTGAAACAAGAGTTGCAAATGCTACGAGGTAAATTGTACGAGTCTCGTGGCTGATTGCTGATAGTACTTCGTTAACATATTCACTACGTTATGATGCTTGTTATTACTGGCTTTATTTTCATTTAGTAAAGATAAAAGTCGACCACCCATTCTGAAGTGTCCCCGGTAAAATAGACACTGGAAACCCAGATAATAGTTCACTGCATAGACTCTTGCATGATCTCTCGATAAAGCTTCTGTTCATATTCCGATGGGGTCATAAAGGGCTGCTTGACGACTGAATCCCTTCTCCTCCACTAAGATTTTTATTAATAGAGGCTGATAGACGCGGCTCATCATCACTTTGTTCTCGATGAAACTGCCTACGATCAGACTGTAATTAGTTTTTCATTTTCTTTAATAATCTCAGTCAATCCTTCTCCCCAATATATTACTTCAATATCCAGCTCTACTAGCTTTTCTGATACGCCTAATTGATCGGCACATCCCTTGCAAGCTGAAAAGTTAACACCAACATGCTGAGCAAGTTTAATTTTATCCTGCAGCATAGCATTCTCTGCAACAAGTTGGGCTGTAGCTCCCCAAATAATTACTGTGACCTCATCCCACCATTGTTTTAACATGCTGTTGGTAGCATACATCATAACCATTTTATCCGATGTTATAATGTCTGCATTTGTCCATAGAATAAACAATTTATTAGATTTACTCATAAAGCTGGATGACCTCCTCAATTTCTAATTAATTGCAACAGGGTGAACAAAACATCGAGTGTGCTCAGCCAAAACCATGCCACGATATCGCAATAGTAGCAAAGTCTTGGGTGCTTCCCCTCCTAACACTCTCGCCTAAGAGGGTTGCTATGAATTGGATCACATCTTCTGATCCAATTCATAGGCGTGAACTGCAAGGCAGGGATCCTTTTTTAAGATGTAGTATCTTTTCTCCCGGTCTATGATATTGAACGCTTTCAGTTCTTTGAGTGCCTGCACTACCATTACTCTTGAAGAACCGATCATGTCTGCCAGTTCTTGCTGGGTGATTTGCAGTTCTATCAACACACCATCTGCTCTTTTCCTCCCATATTCGTTGGCGAAACGATAACACAGGCTTAGCACTTTTTCTTTTACTGTCTGCCTGGTGTCTTCTCTCTGCTTCTGCATCGCTTCATATCGCTTCTGCCCCAAGTAGCTGATGATTCTCAAGGCAAAAGAAGAGTCCTGTTTCACCAAGCTTTCAAATTGCTGTTTACTGAAGCAGCAGACACAAGTCTCTTCCATGGCAATTGCGCTAGAAGGCTCATCCTGTTCCCGGAATAGCGATAATTCACCGAGGACTTCACCGGGGCCGCATACGTCCAGAATCGTTTCCCGTCCATCCTCTGTTGATTGCACAAGCTTCAGTTTGCCCGATTTGATCAGGTAAACTGAGCGCGTTATTTCCCCCTGGTGGAAAAGATACTTCCCCTTTGGCAGTCTCTTTCGCACCGTACACGCGCACAGATTGGCGAATTGCTCACTTTCAAGCCCCTGGAACATATCCAGTTCTTGTAGGCAGATAATGCACCGTTTCATTCCCTTACCTCGCATAGATCATTAAGAAGATTGTATCAAATATATCCGGGTGCCACCACACCCATAAACACAATAATCCCGCCTGCCGGAAGCGGGATTATTGTACGGTTCAGAAAGTACTACAGCAGCGATTCCGCTTTTTCTGCCTTGAATAGCACCAGTTTCTCTTCAATGCTAGCCGCGCCTTCCAGCCTGAATCCCTTGGGGCCGCCTTCCATCGTCGCAATCAGTACTTGCATTTTACCGTTGTTCTTGATGTTCTGTTGGGTAACCTCCATCTTGTAGATACCGAAACAGAGCACGTCTCCTTCCCTGATCTCCGCTACCTTCCCTACCACGATCAGGTGGGGTTCACCCTTCGCAGATACGGTAACGAGGGGAACAAACGGGGCCTTTGATACCACATCTTTGATCTCTTCAGTAA
>JBEKFU010000049.1:0-28631 GCA_050013155.1 Thermacetogeniaceae bacterium
TTCAGGATCCTGCCACAGGAGTCTCGCGGTTTCGGCGGCGGTCTTACCGCTTTGATTATTTTTTACTTCGTCCTGGGAGGCTTAATTGCTTTGACAATTATCGAGTCCTTTTCATAATTAAGCTCATAGTATACTCGGCAACCTTTGACGATAACCCTTCTAGTTTTTGCCCATGGACCCTTGGCATATTCGCGGTATCCTTAGTTCGCCCGGATATGGAGGAGTCTGTTTTGAATGGCCTGTGTCAGCTTGATTTGAAAAGCCATCGTTTCTTCTGAAGTAAAGTGTGGGCTATTTAAACGGGCGATCCGTTCCCGAGCTGTTGAAGTAAACACAATCTTTCTCATTTTGCAGAGCAAGTTCTCTTAATATATTCAATGACTTCATCGGCAGAATACAAGCAATTTTCCTTAATGTCACCTTCGGATGAGATCAGTATGTCTTGAAGATCCGGGTCTGAATCAATCTCATTCACCATATCCAAGAAATCTGACTCGTTATCGGGGGCGATAATAAATCGCACGTCATGACCAAGGAGGTTCAAGGTTACTTCTTCCTGATCTCGAAGCTCATTCCACAAGGTTTCCTGCGCCAGCTTATCAAGCGTGATTCGTTTACCCATCGTTCTGCCTACCTCCTCGTCGTTATGCAGGAAGGCGTAAAATTTCAAGTGATACGCGACAAGGAACCGCTGAGCAGTTTGTGACGTTGCTTTATTTCTATAATATCATGCAAGCTACCGGTTGCCAATATGTTGGGGAAGATTGGACAAGATCAAGAAACTAAAAGGGTTTAAGTTAAGGGAAACAACGCAACGGTAGGGATTACGAACACCTGCTATATGCCCGTCAAACTTGATGTTCGACTTGATCCACCAAAGGCGTTCATACTACAATATACTTAGATATTTAGCACACCTAAATATATTGCAGCCGAAATGTTAGGTGGGCGAAGATATTGGAGACATGCTAAAAACCACCCCGCGCCAAGTATCGTAACGTTTTGCTATGAAACATAACAGTTTGGAAGTCAACCGGGGAAAGCAGTCTACCTTGCATAGCACCACTTTGTATGGCGTTATGATAACTTAGGTTACCGAAATATAGGCATCCAAAGGATGTGACGGTTTGGATCCACCGCTGGAACAATTCGAAGAGAGCCTGGACCGGGTGAACAGGGCCCTCAACCACCTCACCCAGGTTTTCTTGACACAGAGGGGCCTGAGTATGTCCCGCTACCGGATCCTCCGCTATCTGCAGTCCCGGGCGGAGGTCAATATGAGCGAGATGCAGAGTCACCTGCTGGTTGGGGGTTCGACGCTCACCGAACTGGTGGACGGTCTGGTCCGGAACGGGCTGGTGCTGCGGATGCGGGACCAGGGAGACCGGAGGATGGTTTACCTGCGCCTGACCGACGAGGGCCGGGAAGTATACCGGGAAGTGCTCGCTTTCCGTTGCGGCTGCCTGAAAGAGGCCCTGACCGGTGAAGGCGCCGGCCTGGATGGTATAAACGCCCTCTTGAACGGCGTTTATACCGGACTGAAACTAAAAACCACTATGCCGGGAGAGAATATCGGTGACCGGCCGGTCAAGAAGAGGTGCGACAAAAACTTTGAGTGTTAACACAGCAAGCACAGAACCATTAGCGAAAACCCCTCAGTCGGGCTACAAATGGATAGCTCTTTCCAACACCACCCTGGGTATGCTAATGGCCTCCATCGACGTCAATATAGTTTTGATCTCCCTACCGGCCATCTTCCGGGGCATAAACATCAACCCGCTCGCTCCGAACGAGGCGAGCTACCTCCTCTGGATGCTCATGGGTTACTCGATGGTAACAGCCACCCTGCTGGTATCCTTCGGCCGGCTTTCCGACATGTTCGGCCGGGTTCGCCTGTACAACCTGGGTTTTGCCATTTTCAGCTTTGCCTCCATCCTGCTCTCCCTGACCCCGGGCCAAGGTAATACGGGGGCGCTGGAGTTAATCATTTTTCGTTTACTTCAGGCAGTGGGGGGCGGTTTTTTGTTCTCCAACAGCACGGCTATCCTGACCGACGCCTTTCCCCATTCGGAGCGGGGTATGGCCATGGGCTTGAATCAGATTGCCTTCATCGGTGGTTCCCTGCTCGGGCTGATTCTGGGTGGTATTCTGTCCGCCATCCACTGGCGGCTGGTCTTCCTGGTCAGCGTTCCGGTGGGGATTACGGGGACCATCTGGGCATATCTCAAACTACAGGAGATTGGCGTCATCACCCATAAACAGAGGATCGACATCATCGGCAACACCACCTTCGGCGCCGGCCTGACTATCTTTCTGGCCTCCCTTATCTATGGCATCATGCCTTACGGATCTTCGGTCATGGGGTGGACCAACCCGTGGGTTAAAGCTGGCCTGGCGGTGGGGATCATCTTGCTGATCGCCTTTGTCTTCATTGAAACGCGGGTCAAGTACCCCATGTTCCGCCTCAGCCTGTTCCGTATCCGCATGTTTGCGGCCGGCAACGTGAGCGGCTTTCTCTCCTCCGTGGCCCGGGGCGGCCTGACGTTCATGCTCATCATCTGGCTGCAGGGCATCTGGCTGCCGCTGCACGGCTACAACTTCACAGACACGCCGCTGTGGGCGGGGATCTACATGATGCCTATGATGGGCGGCTTCTTCCTGATGGGTCCGCTCTCGGGGTGGCTCTCCGACCGCTTCGGGGCCCGGGGATTCTCTACCGGCGGCATGCTGCTTCAGATGACCGGTTTTCTGCTGCTGGCGAGCCTGCCGGCCAACTTTTCCTACCGGCCGTTCATGCTGATCCTGGTGCTTTTTGGCCTTGGAATGGGCATGTTCGCCTCCCCCAACACTACTTCCATCATGAATTCAGTGCCGGCAAAACACCGCGGGGTGGCTTCCGGGATGCGGTCCACTATTCAGAACTCCGGCACCCTCCTGAGCATGTCCGTCTTTTTCAGCATCGTCATCATCGGCCTGGCCAGCAAACTGCCGCCGGTGCTGTACGCCGGCCTGGTGGCGCAGGGCCTGCCGCCGGCGGTGGCCAGACAGGCGGCCAGCCTGCCGCCCACAGGAGCGCTCTTTGCCGCCTTCCTGGGCTACAACCCCATACAACAATTGCTTCCGCCCGCAGTTCTGGCCACCCTGTCTTCGGCCACCAGGAACCTGATCCTGGGCAAGGAATTCTTCCCCTCGTTGATGGCGCCTGCCTTCATGAGCAGTCTGAGAATAACCCTTTACGGATCTGCCGCTATGTCCCTAATAGCTGCCATCGCTTCTTCAATGCGCGGTGAGAAGTATATCCACGATGTGGAGGAAGCCCCATCTTCACAGGAGTTAGTGCGAGAGCGCGGCTAGTGCCAACCATCTAATTTCTTTTATTCGTCGAGCCGCTGCTGCCTCGTTTGGTGGGGGGTACAGCATCAGGATGGGACAATCACCTGCGAGTACAAAGCTGTAACCTGGCCAGATGATTGGCCAGACGGAGAATCATCTTACAGCAGGATTGGGGAGCAGCTATAACTACCTGGTCAGAATTGATCATCCGAGAAGGACAGGCAGCCCGGCGGTGGCTTACCTGTCTAACTTTTTTTGTCTGTTTCTTTTCACCAATATTCGCAGTCGCATAAAAATAAACGAAACCCCAGAAATTAAAATTCTGGGGTTTGTCGTCAATCTGGTTAAACACTGGTGCAGCTTAGTTGATGCCGAGCAATAAAAAGTTGAATCACATCGCTTGTCTTCATCTACCCCACCTCCCCCCGGTAAATTCCCTTCAACTAACCGCCAAAGGAGTCTCCCGCTTCTATAAGCGGGAGATGAATTTGGCAAAAGCTTTTAGTCTCCGAATTCAGTGGGGGTGCAGACCCCCACTGAATCCCCGAGCGAAGCGAAATCCCCGAGCGAAGCGAGTTGCTTGAGAGGTGAGGTTCCCATTCCGTTCTGATGTCCGCTATATGTGGTCGGCCCAATGGCATATCTCCTGACACGAGTCGCATTCTTCGGGACAGGCCACTTCTTGCTCCTGGTCAGCGTGTTGTAGGCCTTGAGTTCCAACCTTCACGCACTCCAGTTCTTCGATGCGGTTTTCCAGGCGGGCGATCTTGCGCTGCAGGCAGATCATCATCTCGCCGACCGGGTCCGGCAGCAGGTGGTGCTGCAGGTCGATGGCGTCCGGCGGCGAGGAGTCGGCGATCTTGCGCCCTTCACGGACCACGACCCGGCCGGGCACGCCCACCACCGTGCAGTCAGGGGGGACATTCCGCAGCACTACGGCATTCGCCCCGATCTTGACGTTGTCGCCGACCGTGAAGGAGCCCAGCACCTTGGCCCCGGTACTGACGACCACGTTGTTGCCGATGGTGGGGTGGCGCTTGCCTTTCTCCTTGCCGGTGCCTCCCAGGGTCACCCCTTGGTAGATGGTGACGTTGTTACCGATTTCGGTGGTCTCGCCGATCACCACCCCCATGCCGTGGTCGATGAACAGTCCTTCGCCGATGGTCGCCCCCGGATGGATCTCGATCCCGGTGACGAACCGGTTCCACTGGGACAGCAGCCGCGGCAGCAGGACCAGCTTGCGCTTGTGTAACCAGTGGGCGATGCGGTGCATGATGATGGCGTGGAAACTGGGGTAACAAAGGATGACCTCGATCACACTCTTCGCCGCCGGGTCCCGTTCCAGAATGGCCCGCACGTCCTGCCGCAGCCTGGAGATGACTCCCATGTCCCATCATCCCTTCGTAATTTAGGTTGGAGCATTTTGAAGCAAAACCAGTACTTCATCTTTTCGAGGCGAAACGCTCAAGAATTGTTTGTCTCTCCTCTGTTGGATTCAGCCTGAGGAAGGTTTTTCATGAAAACAATTCCTACTACTTTAGTTAGGTTACTTATTGTTAGTATAGAAAGTTCGACTTTATGTGTCAATAGGGATAGAGATTTTTTACCCAAATTATAACGTAAGCCGTCGAAAAGAAAATGCTGCTCTTTGCTGATGCCGGCGGGGTCGGAAAAGTTCTTGACAAACGGTGGTTGGCCAGGCATGATGGTTTATATACGGTACCAGGGTACGGTAGTTAACGAATAAAATATGATGATAGAGGTGTTGTCCTGCTTGAACTCATATGAACCTGAAAGAGAGGATCTGTTGGTAAGGCTGCGCAAGATTGAGGGGCAGATCAGGGGACTCCAGCGCATGCTGGAGGAAGGCCGCTACTGCATCGACGTCCTTACCCAGATAGCTGCAGCGAGACAGGGACTCAACAGTGTCGGTATGATCATTCTGGAGCGCCATTTGCAGGGTTGCGTCGTCAATGCCATTAAAACCGGGGAGGAAGACAGGGCTATCAAGGAACTCAACCAGGTGCTGCTGAGGTTCATCCGTTGAACTTTTTAGTTGCTTGTGGATTTCCCCGGATGGGACGCTAAACGGAGCAGAGACTGGGCAGAGAATGGAGGCCAAACCTATGGATGCCGCTGTAGACAGGCAGGATTTGGCTACGGTCACCCTCATCGTACAGGGCATGACCTGCGCCGCCTGCGTGGCCAGGGTGGAAAAGACACTGAAACAACTGGGCGGTGTAGCCGGCGCCCATGTGAACCTGCTCACCGGCAAAGCCACCGTGGAGTACCGTCCTGGCAAGGCCGGCATCACTGAAATGGTAAACGCTGTTCGCGACCTGGGCTACGAGGTGCCAGAGGAAGAACTGCTGCTGACGGTGCGCGGCATGTCCTGCGCCGCCTGCGTGGCCAGGGTGGAGAGGGCCGTCAGGGCGCTGCCCGGGGTGACGGAGGCCGTGGTCAACCTGCCGGCGGAATCAGCAAAGATCAGGTACTACGCCGGAGTGATCGACAAGGCCCGTATCAAGAGTGAGATTGACGCCATTGGCTACGAGGCCTCAGAGAGGCTGACCGGCAGCGAGGCCCTGGACCGCGAGAAAGAGGCCCGCCAGAAAGAGTTGCGTTACCAGCAGCGAAACATGTGGATTGCCTGGCCGCTGGCCCTCCTGGTGATGGTGGGCATGTTTCGCGATGTGTGGATCTTCCCCTACTTCGTGCCCAAGTTCCTGGGCAATGTCTATGTGCTGTGGGTGATGACCACCCCGGTGGCGTTCATACCCGGCTGGCAGTTCTTCAAGCACAGTTGGAACGGCCTGAAGCGCGGCGCCACCGACATGAACCTGCTCTACGCCACAGGTATCGGCGCAGCCTACACCATCGCCACCATCAACACGCTTTGGCCGGATGCGGGGTTCGGCGGGCGCGGCGCCACCTTCTTCGAGTCGGCTGCCCTGCTGACCGCCTTTATCGTGCTGGGGCGGTACATGGAAGCGCTGACCCGCGGCCGTACCTCGGAAGCCATCAGGAAGATGATGAACCTGCAGGCCAAGACGGCGCACGTGATCAGAGACGGGCAGGAGCTGGAGATAACCGCCGACGAGGTTAGGATCGGTGATATTGTCGTGGTGCGCCCCGGTGAGAGCATCCCCGTGGACGGCGAAGTCACCGAGGGCTACTCGGCGGTCGACGAGGCGATAATCACCGGTGAGAGCATCCCGGTGGAAAAGAGACCGGGCACCCAGGTTATCGGCGCTACCATCAACAAGACCGGCTCTTTCAGATTCAAGGTCACCAGGGTGGGCAGCGAGACGGCGCTGGCCCAGATCATCAAGATGGTGGAGGACGCCCAGGCCACCAAGGCGCCCATCCAGAAGCTGGCCGACTTCGTGGCCGGCCACTTCATTGCCGGGGTGCACGTGCTCGCCCTGACAGTTTTTCTGTTCTGGTTCTTCGTAGGCTATAACGCCTTCTTCACCCCCGGCAGTCATTTCATTCTCTCCCCATACAGCCTGGCACACGTAGGGGTCTTCGGCTTCGCCCTCCTGCTGTCCGTCACCACTCTGGTTATCTCGTGCCCCTGCGCCCTGGGTCTGGCGACCCCCAGCGCCGTTATGGCCGGGACCGGCAAGGGCGCTGAACATGGGATTCTCTTCAAGGGCGCCGACTCGGTCGAGAGCAGCAGTAAACTGAACGCCGTCGTTTTCGATAAGACCGGCACTCTGACCAGGGGGGAACCGTCGGTCACCGATGTCTACCCGGCACCGGGGTTTGAAGACAAAGAGGTGCTGCGCCTGGCCGCCATGGCCGAGAAACCCTCCGAGCATCCACTGGGCGAGGCCATCGTACATGGCGCAGAGGCGCAGGGCCTGACCATCGAGGATGTCAAAGATTTTGAGGCGATCCCCGGCCACGGCGTGCGCGCCGTCTACCAGAACAAGACGATCCTGTTAGGGAACCGCCGCCTGATGCAGCAGAATGAGATATCCATCGAAGACCTGGCCCCCCAGATGGAGAAACTCGAAGCAGAGGGCAAGACAGCCATGCTAGTCGCCCTGGACAACCAGGCAGCGGGGATCATCGCCGTGGCCGACACTTTAAAAGAAAATGCCGGTATTGCTGTCGAACGGCTGCAAAAAATGGGCGTTCAGGTGGCCATGATCACCGGGGACAACCGGCGCACCGCAAATGCCATCGCCGGTCAGTTGGGAATCAAGACCGTGCTGGCCGAAGTGCTGCCGCAGGACAAGGCAACAGAGGTTAAAAAACTGCAGGACCAGGGGTTGAAGGTGGCCATGGTGGGAGACGGCATCAACGACGCCCCGGCGCTCGCCCAGGCAGACGTGGGCATCGCCATCGGCTCGGGCACCGACGTTGCCAAGGAGACAGGCGATATCATCCTGATCAAGGACGACGTCAGAGATGTGGTGAACGCCATCGAGATCGGCAGGGCGACGATGGGCAAGATCAGACAGAACCTGGTCTGGGCGTTCGCCTACAACTCGCTCGGCATACCCTTAGCGGCCGGTATCCTGTATCCCTTCAACGGCCTCATCGTCAGCCCCGAGTTGGCGGCGTTTTTCATGGCGATGAGTTCGGTATCACTGACACTCAATACACTGCTCTTGAAACGCTTTCGGCCCTCCCTCGGAACCAGGGTGGCCTGATTCTGCGAAAGATAATTGAAAGGAGCTGCTGATATGTCAACTCTTGAAGACAGAGCTGCCAGGCGGTCCATGCTGATCTACACCGGGGTCTCCCTGGCAATGGCCTTGCTTTTCCTCGCGGCAACCTTCCTGACAGGCAAGAGCTACACTGCTGTGGCCCGCGTCGGAGGCATGGTCTGGGTCTTCGTGCTGAGTATGATCATTTCCATGCCTATCGTTATCCCGAAGATCAGAAAAAAGGTGCTGGGTTGAAGCCTTCTCCCGTAACGTCACGGGAACGCGTCGTGATTAGCTTGAACGCAGTTTAAAAAAATAAAAATATTGACAATCAAGCGGATAAGAAATTATAATTTTATAAAGACGATAAAAATAATAGGTATTAAAAAGACGCTCTTGTGGCAAGGAGCCGGAGGTGAGCAGGATGAAGCTCTCGACAAAGGGCAGGTACGGTCTCAGGGCATTGCTGGATATGGCGATTTACCAGAAGGAGGGACCTGTTACTCTAAATAATATCGCCGAACGACAGGGCATTTCGGAAGGATACCTGGAGCAGTTGATGATGCCGCTGAAGCGGGCGGGAATTGTCAAGAGCATCAGGGGGGCGCAGGGCGGCTACTTGCTATCGAAGGACCCGAAGGATGTCACGGTAGGCGAGATTATTCGTGTGTTGGAGGGCCCAATCGCGCCGGTTGCCTGCGTCGATGAAGAAAATCCGGAAGAGTGTGAACGGGCCAGCTTCTGTGCGACGCGCATAGTGTGGGCGAAGGTCAGAGATTCCATCTCCGGGGTGCTGGATTCCTTTTCGTTGGAAGACCTGGTTCAGGAGTCGAAAAAGCACGGCGATGCGGAAAACATGTACTTTATTTAATCCGTGAGCCTATTTTCACAAAAGGATAACTCTTACTGAACAAATTGATTTAACTTCGATTTGAACTCCCCCACCTCCTCCGCATCCGGGCTTACCGCCCGGCCTGAACGCAGGCTTGAGGCTGTCGCCTCGGCTCCTGTGCTCCGCATTCTTCAGGCCGGGCGCCAGCCCGGATGCGGAGGAAAGCCCGCCTGCACACCGGGAATGCGGCGCACAGGGCAAACAGGCACATGGCTAATTCAAACTGCGCTTCGCTTCGTTTGAATGGGAATAATTAGGCATAAGTACACGCCAAGTTGTGAAAGGAAGAGACGGGATGCCGATCAAGGTGCCGGACCAGCTTCCGGCGATCGAAACGCTGCAGCATGAGAACATCTTCGTAATGACCGAAGACCGGGCTTATCATCAGGACATTCGCCCGCTGCAGATCATCCTCCTGAACTTGATGCCCAGGAAAATAGCAACCGAGCTTCAATTCCTGCGGCTGCTCGGCAACTCGCCGCTGCAGGTCGATATCACGCTGCTGCATCCCCAGACCTATACCTCAAAAAATACTCCGGAGGAACACCTGATCAAATTTTACAACACCTTTGACGACATCAAGGGACAGAAGTTTGACGGGCTGATCATCACCGGGGCTCCGGTGGAACAGATGGAGTTTGAAGAGGTTGACTATTGGGATGAACTGACCGTGATTATGGACTGGGCTGACGCCAACGTCTATTCCACTCTCTTCATCTGTTGGGGAGCGCAGGCCGGTCTGTATCACCACTACGGGATTCCTAAATACCCACTTGATAAGAAAATATTCGGGGTTTTCCCCCACTATATCACCAAGCAGAACGTCGCCCTGCTCAGGGGTTTCGACGATGAGTTTTATGTGCCGCAATCCCGGCACACGGAAGTCAGGGGAGAGGATATAGAAAAAGCGCCGGACCTGGATGTACTGGCAGAGTCCCCGGAGGCGGGAGTCTATATCGTCAAGGCAGTCGATGACCACCGGATATTTGTCACCGGCCATTCAGAATACGATTCCACCACCCTGCAATATGAGTATGAGCGTGATCGTGACAAGGGCCTGGCAATTGACGTACCGAAAAATTATTATCCCGGAGACGATCCCACCCGGTCCCCGTTGGTGCAATGGAGGGCGCATGCCAACCTGCTGTTCTCCAACTGGCTTAACTATTACGTGTACCAGGAGACCCCATATGACTTGAGTGCGCTGGAGAGGAAGGCGGAAAAGAAGGAGATATGAAATTTAGGGCAAAATAAAGTTAAGGTTCAATGCTGAAACGGGAGTTGAATCGCAATGCGCAAGGTTTATCTGGATCATGCCGCAACCACGCCTCTATACCCGGAAGTCTTGTCGCTGATGCATGAATTCATGAGGGACACCTTCGGAAATCCCTCCAGCGTGCACTCTTTCGGCAGGGAGGCCAAGAGGTTCACGCAGGAAGCGCGCCAGAGGGTGGCCGATCTGATCGGGTCCACGCCGGAGGAGATCTACTTCACCAGCGGCGGAACCGAAGCAGACAACATCGCCATTATCGGAACGGCGATGGCCAGGCGCAAAAACGGCAACCACATCATCACCAGCGCCATCGAACACCATGCCGTGATCGACACTTGCAAGTACCTGGCCAAGAACGGGTTCGAGGTCACCTTCCTGCCCGTGGATAAATACGGCATGGTCGGCCCGGACGATGTGGCCGGGGCGATCCGGAAGGAAACCGTGCTTGTGACGATCATGCACGCCAACAACGAGATCGGGACGATCCAGCCGATCGCCGGGATCAGCCGGATTACCCGGGAGCATGGGGTGGCCCTGCATTCCGACGCCGTCCAGACACTGACCAGGATCCCCGTGAACGTGGACGATCTGGGTGTAGACCTGCTCTCTCTTTCAGCCCATAAGATTTACGGCCCGAAGGGGATCGGGGCGCTGTACGTCAGGAAGGGAATGCGGCTGCAGCCGATCATGCACGGCGGTGGCCAGGAGCGCAAGCTGCGCTCGGGCACGGAAAACACTCCCGGCATTGTGGGGTTCGGCAAGGCTGCCGAGGTCGGCGCCCGGGAGATGGAGCAGGAATCAGCCCGGGTAAAAGGCCTCAGGGATAAGCTGATCCGGCGGGTGCTCGCCGAGATCCCGTCGGTGACCCTGAACGGCCATCCGGAGCAGCGGCTGCCGAACAACGCCAACTTCAGCATCGCCTACGTCGAGGGGGAGTCCCTGGTGCTGAGCCTGGACCTGGAGGGAGTCGCGGTCTCCTCTGGATCGGCCTGCAGCTCGGGATCGCTGCAGCCGTCTCACGTCCTGAAGGCCCTCGGCCTGCCTCACGAGATGATGCACGGCTCCCTCAGGATGACCCTGGGCCGCGCCAACAGCGAGGAAGACATCGACTACGTGGTCGAGGCGTTGAAAAACATCGCTGCCAGGCTGCGGAGCTTCTCACCCCTGGCTCAACCGTTACGGGCGTAACTCGAGCGGGCGCCGCGCCCAGAGGGCACCCGGCGGGCGCGGTGCGATTATTCTGATATCCGATACGGAGTTTTCTTTAATGTATGCGGGTACCCAGGTGGGCGTGGTTAAAATAAAGGTGATGAAAACGGGAGTCGGATGCCAGAGATAGGAATGAAGGCAGCCTGATGATAGAGGTTGGAAATTGGGAGAAAAAGTAGTAGAGTGAAATGCAAAACCTGCCTTTAGAGGTGACTATAATGTACAACGAGACCGTGATGAGCCACTTCCAGAACCCCCATAACGTCGGCAACCTCCCCGACGCCAGCGGTGTCGGGGAGGTTGGCAACGTGGTCTGCGGCGATATCCTGCGTGTCTTTATCAAGGTCAAGGACGACCGGCTGGACGACGTTAAGTACATGACCTACGGCTGCGGGGCGGCGGTTGCCAGCGGGAGCATGATGACCACCCTGGCCAAGGGTATGACCGTCGAGGAAGGCCTCAATCTCACCAACAAGGATGTCGCCAAGGCCCTGGGCGGGCTGCCGCCCCAGAAGATGCACTGCTCCAACCTGGCGGCGGATGCCCTGCACAAGGCGATCAGGAACTGGCAGCGGAAGACCGGACAGTTGCCCGAAGGATACGAGGAACCTGAAGACAACCACGATCATGGCGACGAAGATTGCCCGGTTGCAGAATCCTGAGAGAGAAAACCGGGTTTAAGGCGGTCAATCTTTAAAAATACAAAAAGTTCTTCTTATCGAGAGAAGGGGAGGGAAGGGCCCGAGGAACCTTCGGCAACCACCCGGTTAAGGCCGGGAAGGTGCCAATTCCTGCCGGTTGACGCCGGAAAGATAAGAAGAGGGAGTTTTTTGCAAACCTCTTCTTGCGAAGAGGTTTTTTGTTAACTTTAGAAACGGGGACACACCCCGCGCCCAGAGGGCACCCGGGGAATGTCCCCGATGGAATGTCTCCCATGAGAGGTGAACTGGATGAAACCCTTGACGGGCGGATCAAAGCCTGCAATAAGTTAACTCAGCTTAGCCTGATCCGATAGTATAATAGAAGGAAATATACAGCCCGGGGATGCGGTAAGATGTGTTGAACACTGTCATACCAAAGAAGAAACAACCAAGTTTCTGGCTGCCTCTTTTTATTTTGCTGCTCATCGCCTTTTTGGCCATCAGATTCGGCGGCTCCAGCCTGGCGAATTTTAAGGCCGTGTTTTTGAGCATCATCGTAGAGGCGCTGCCGTTCATCATTATCGGCGTTTTTGTCTCGGCGGTGCTTGAGAACTTTGTATCGGAAGAGGTCATCTCCAATTTCTTTCCGAGCAACAGGTACCTGGGGATCTTGTTGGCCTGCCTGCTGGGGATCATTTTCCCGATCTGCGAGTGTGGGATCATTCCGGTTGCCCGCCGGCTGATCAGCAAGGGTGTCCCCCTGTATAGCGCCGTCGCCTTCATGCTCGCCGTCCCGATCATCAACCCGGTGGTTGCCTCATCCACGGCAGTGGCCTTTTTCAATAATCATGCCATGGTCTGGTTGCGGCTCGGACTGGCTTTTCTGGTGGCATACCTGACCGGGTTGTTGGTAAGTTTCTTCGTCAAGGGAAACCAGTTGAATTCCTCCGTAGAGACTGAAACTGGTGGGTGTGGCTGCGCTCACGAACCGGTCGCTGTCTCGCAATCAATCACAGCTAAAATGGGCAATACCGTGCTCGATGCCAGCAATGAGTTCTTCGAGATGGGAAAGTACCTGATCATCGGAGCGTTTCCGGGGGCGTTAGCCCAGACGTTCATCCCCCGCCAGTCCCTGCTGAGCATCGGTCACCAACCGCTCCTATCGGCCATCGTCATGGTTGTCTTTGCGTTTGGGGTTTCGGTATGTTCATCGGCCGACGCCTTTATCGCCGTCTCTTTTGCCTCCAGTTTCAGCCGGGGGGCGCTGCTGGCCTTTATGGTATTCGGGCCGATGGTGGACGTGAAGAACACCTTGATGCTGCTGAATGCCTTCAAGCCCCGGTTTGTGATATTGCTGATCTTGATCATCTTTTTCTTGGTGGTAGAGAGCGCCTTCTGGATCAATGTCCTGTGATTGGAGGGTTTTATAGTTGCAGCAACAGATGGCCATAGATTGGGAAAAAATAATCAAGTCCCTGATGTTGCTTTGCTTCAGCATCTTGCTGTTTTATCTGGTGATCAGCGGCCAGATCCAGATGTACATCAATCCTCGCTTTACCGTACTCAGTGAACTGGCAGCGGTGGCCCTGCTCTCGATGTTTGCCGTGCAGTTTTTTAATTCGCGCAACAGTTTCCATGTTTATGATCACCATGCCCCCCATAAGTTGGTGTACGTCATCTTCATCATTCCCCTGGCATTATTCCTGCTGTTGCCCAACGCGGCCCTGGATGCAAGCGTGGCCTCTAATAGAGGGTTCAATTTCAATAGTGGCAATTTAACTTCAGCGCCGCCGGGATCCGGAGCGCTGGCTCGGGCATCTGCCAAAAGCGCTGACCTGGGTGAATCCGCTGGTCAGCAGACTGATAACACAGGTGTCAGTAAAAGCGGGCCAATTCAGGTGACCGCTGACAACTTTGTCAGGGTGGTTGACGCCATCGGCCAGTCTCCTGAAGATTACGCAGGCAGAGAGATAGAAATGCTGGGGTTTGTAATAAGGAACAAGGATTTCGCCCCGCAGGAATTTGGCCTGATTCGTTTCATTATCACCTGCTGTACGGCTGATGCCTCACCGGGGGGTTTTATCCTGAAGTCCAAGGATGCAGTTGATTACAAGGATGGGACCTGGATCAACATCCGGGGGGTTATCGAGGTAGATGACTACGATCAGCAGGTGGTTCCCGTCATTGAGGCAACTTTCATCGAGCGGGCGGCCCAACCTTCCGACCCCTACGTTTATCCGTAATGAAAGGTGCTTTTTTGTAGAAATCTGCAGGAAGAATGATCATGATGTCGAATACATGTTCCAGAAAGGGAAGAGTGAAGGAGAGGGATGGTGGGAAGCCTAAACGGGAACGCCGGCTCTGAGGCTTCGCGGGTGCCCTCTGGGCACGCGCCTGTGCGCCGCATTCCCGGTGTGCAGGTGGAGGTGGGGGACTTCAAAGCGAAGTTAAAGTATAAGCGAAGAGGATATTTATGAAATCTAAGACTCGGGGACGCTATTCGTATCTGATCATACTTTTCATCATTGCCGCAATCCTGTTCTGTCAGAATTACCTCTACCAACGGTATCAAGCCTATGATAAAAAACCGGATGTCGTTGAAGATACTCGTCAGTCGGGCGAGTATGCCTATAACCACGTGCGCGTGCTGGCCTCTCCGGAATATGAGGGCCGTGCTCCGGGGACAAAAGGCTGCCAATTGGCTGCTCAATACATTGCCGGTCAATTTCAGGCCATTGGGCTGAAGCCGGCGGGGAACCAGGGAACGTACTTTCAAACGATAAAAAGCCCTGAATTTTCTCTGATTCTAGTTGGGAATCGCTGGGTGCCCAAATTAACCAATGGTCTTTTCTTAACAGTTCCAAGCGACAACGTCCTGGGTTACCTTGCTTCCGGGGGCGCTCCGTTTCCGGCCGATACCGTTGTCATATCGGCCCATTACGACCACCTCGGAAAGTCCGACGATAGTTACTTCCCGGGCGCAAATGACAATGCCTCAGGGATAGGGGTCATGCTGGAAGTGGCAAGAATTTTGGCAAACCGTCAGCAACAGCCCAAATTCAACATACTTTTCGCTGCCTGGACATCCGAAGAGGAGGGCCTCTACGGTTCCCGGTGGTTTACTGAAAACAGTCCCACCAGTGGGATCAAAGCGGTAATCAACATGGATACGGTCGGCAATGGGGATGTGCGTGCGTTTAGAATCTGGACGCAAAACCAGGACAACCCTCTCGTCGGTATCATCAAAGACGAAGGCGCCAAACAGGGCCTCAGCATCGATACGGAGGTGCTGGGCAACTCCCCTCCCCATACCAGCGATCACAGGTCTTTTGCCGAGGTCGGCATCCCTGCCGTTACCTTGCTCACCCCGGACTGGCTCGACAAAAACCACTCCGTTCAAGATACGCCTGCCATCGTGAATCCCGCCAAGCTGGGTAATGCAGTAAATCTAGTCATTGCGGTGATTGACAGATTGGCCTATTAGAGCGGGTAGTCATCGTGGTAACGGGCAAGGGAGCCGGCAAAAGCCGGCTCCCTGCTTGGATATGCCAGAAAATATTTATTTTAAAAAGGTTGACACGTACAGTTATATCGTGTACACTAAACAATAATTATTATGCATATAGACATACTAAGAAATATGCGTGAAGCTAAGGAGGGATGTGCCAGGAACTGGATGGCAGGCTATGAGGCTTCGCCATATGCTGAAAGCCGCCTCGCGTCGAAGCCGGCTTCAGCGCACACATGCTAGCTAAAATAAGAGGAAGAATAACGAGAGGAGAGCAGGATCAACGATGAGCGACAACTGGGACTTTGCAACACTGGCGGTGCATGCCGGCCAGCAGCCCGACCCCACCACGGGCGCCAGGGCGGTGCCGATCTACCAGACGACATCTTACGTATTTCATGACGCCGATCACGCCGGGCGTTTGTTTGGACTGCAGGAGTTCGGCAACATCTACACCAGGATCATGAACCCCACCACCGACGTGTTCGAGCAGCGACTTGCCGCCCTGGAGGGCGGAGTCGGCGGCTTGGCCACCGCTTCCGGCCAGGCGGCCATCACCCTGTCGATTCTGAACATCGCCGGGGTGGGGGACGAGATCGTCTCCTCGAGCAACCTCTATGGGGGAACCTACAACCTGTTCTTTCACACCTTTCCCAAGATCGGACTGAACGCGAAATTCGTCGACCCCGAAGATCCCGAAAACTTCAGGGCGGCCAGCGGTCCAAAGACCAAGGCCTTCTACGTGGAGATGCTCGGCAACCCCAGGATCGACGTCCCCGACATGGAGGTTATTGCTAAAATCGCCCACGAGGTCGGCGTGCCCCTGATCGTAGACAACACCTTCGCCACCCCGTACCTCCACCAGCCGTTCAAGTATGGCGCCGACATCGTAATCCATTCGGCCACCAAGTTCATCGGCGGCCACGGCTCATCCATCGGCGGCATCATCGTCGACAGCGGCAAATTCGACTGGACAAACGGCAGATTCCCCGGCCTGGTGGAACCGGATCCCAGCTACCACGGGGTCAAGTTTGTGGAGACCTTCGGGAACCTGGCCTACATCCTCAAGGCGCGGGTGCAACTGCTGCGGGACCTCGGCCCCGCCCTCAGCCCCTTCAACGCCTTTCTGTTCCTGCAGGGCCTGGAATCCCTGCATCTCCGGATGGAGCGGCACAGTTCCAACGCCCAGGCGGTGGCCGAGTTCCTGAATTCCCATCCGGCGGCAAACTGGGTTTACTACCCCGGCTTGCCCGATAACAAGTACCACGAACTGGCCAAGAAGTACCTGCCGCGGGGCTACGGCGCCATCCTGGCCTTCGGGGTCAAGGGAGGCCGGGAGGCGGGACGCAAGATCGTGGACAACGTCAAGCTGTTCTCGCTGTTGGCGAACGTCGGCGACTCCAAGTCCCTGATCATTCACCCGGCTACCACCACCCACCAGCAGTTGACGCCGGAGCAGCAGCTCTCTTCCGGGGTCACCGAGGATATGGTAAGGCTCTCGGTGGGGGTCGAGGATATCAAGGACATCATCGCCGACCTGGAGCAGGCGTTGGCAATAGCGACGAAGTAGTAGTAAGAGTGGATCTGAAGGTTGCTACGGAATCCAAGGCCCCGTCGCTCCTGGAGATCAAAGACCTGAGAGAAGGGCGGCCAGGATCATCTGGCTTTCGGGACTGGCGAGGTCAGGAGGTTGCCGTTCAAATTTAAAATAGATGGTATCAAGAAACCGGATTCCAAAAATCTAAAAATCAAACAGGGGGATGGATAATGGCGAGAATAGCCGATAATTTAACTGATCTGATTGGAAATACCCCTCTGCTCAGGCTCCACAAAGTTACTGGCTCCACAAAGTTACTGAAGGCCTGGAGGCGGAAGTGGTCGTCAAGCTGGAATCCTTTAACCCGGCGGGAAGCGTCAAGGACCGGATCGGCTACAGCATGATCAAGGACGCCGAGGATAAAGGCCTGATTAACAAGGACACGATCCTGATCGAACCGACCAGCGGCAACACTGGTATCGCCCTGGCTTTTGTGGCTGCTGCCAAGGGCTACCGGCTGATCCTGACCATGCCCGACACCATGAGCATTGAGCGCCGCAACTTGCTAAAAGCCTATGGGGCTGAACTGGTGCTGACCCCAGGGGCGGACGGGATGCCAGGGGCTATCCGCAAGGCCGAGGAACTGGCCGCCCAGACCCTCAACTCCTTTGTCCCGCAGCAGTTTAAAAACCCGGCCAATCCCGAAATTCACCGGGCGACCACGGCAGAGGAGATCTGGCGCGACACGGACGGCAACAAGGCAGTTGCCGTAGAACCTTTCGATTCCCCGGTGCTGTCCGGAGGCGCTCCCGGGCCCCACAAGATCCAGGGTATCGGCGCCGGGTTTGTGCCGGATGTCTTAAACCTCAACATTGTTGACGAGATCTTCAAGGTCAAGAACGAGGAGGCTTTTGAAACCGCCCGCCGTCTTACCCGCGAAGAGGGCCTGCTGGTGGGGATCTCCTCCGGGGCGGCTGCCTTCGCCGCCTTACAGTTGGCAAAACGCCCGGAGAACAAGGGCAAGCTGATCGTGGCGATACTTCCGGATACCGGTGAGCGCTACCTGAGCACGCCCCTGTTCCAGGAGCAATAAATGCGACAAGAAGTGGGAGAGAAATAACCATGCCGCCAAAAGAGCAGCTTCCCCCGTGGCCGTTTTAGGGCAGAAAACAGCCTCCCTCGGTGGCGGGGGCCGTTTTACTTGCTAAAATTCTCGCGGATCGGCGGAACGATACTCCCGGTCATAGCTTGATCAGTCGGTAGTTCCTGGAGCCCAGTCCGATCTGCTCACCGTAAGCCAATTGGTAATTCCAGTCGATGTCGTGATAGATCCCCCGGAACTTGTCGGCCCCCGGAGGCAGGTTGACAGCGGAGTTGGGCAGGGACGCCTGGGTGTTCACCAGGTCGACGCAGGCCTGATCGATGGCCACCGGATCGGTGCTCGCCAGGATGCCCACGTCCGGCACGATGGGCGCGTCGTTGTAGTTCCAGCAGTCACAGTTGGGGCTCACATCAACCACGAAGCTGATAAACCCGGCCTTGCCCTGTTTGTTTTTGAGCACGGCATAGACGTACTCCACTATCTTCTCCTGCAGGGTGGAGGACTCGCCCTTCCAACTGATCTCCACCGCGCCCTCAATGCAGGTGATGGTGCACTCGCCGCAGCCAATGCACTTCTCGGGGTCGATCCGCGCTGTCCCATCCACGGTGATCGCCCCGGCCGGGCACCACTCGGTACAGCGCCCGCAGGCGACACACTTCTCGGGATCCACTGCGGGCAGCACGTCCGAGTGCATGGCCTGTTTCGCCGCCCGGGTGCCCAGGCCCATGCCGATGTTTTTCAACACCCCGCCAAAACCGGTCGCCTCGTGCCCCTTGAAGTGGGTCACGGCGATCAGGGCATCGGCCTGGTAGGCGGCGCTGGCCACCCTGGCCTCCTTGAAATGCTTCAAACCGATGGGCACTGTCACGTAATCGTGTCCCTTCAGGCCATCGGCGATCACCACCGGGGCGTCCACGGTGGCATAGGCGAAGCCGTTGGCCAGGGCCGTTTCCACGTGGTCGACGGCATTCGCCCGGCTCCCCACGTAGAGGGTGCCGGCGTCAGTCAGGAACGGTTTCCCCCCGGCTGACCTGATCCGGTCGACGATCTGGCGCACAAACTGGGGCCTGATAAAGGCGAGGTTGCCACGTTCGCCGAAGTGTAGCTTCACCGCCACCAGGTCCTGGGGCCTGATCAGGTCAGCCAACCCGGCCCGGTCAAACAGGCGCCCGACCTTGTCCAACAGGTTGTTCCCGCTCTTCGCCCGCACATCTGTAAAGAATACCTCTGCCTGCATGGTCTCACTCCCTAAACAAATTTATGGTTTTAGTTTATCACGTAGCTCCGGCTTTTACCAACCAGACCAAGACAGAAGCGGGGGTGATACACTGTTTCGATGCCTTGCTGGTTGCGCACTCATGCAACAAGCCGGATGCTTTTTCTTTTTCCAGGGGTGATTTTTGAAAAGCAAATAGAGGCTTCCGGAAATACACATCACATCAGGGAAACGTTCCCTTCGACATCTTGATCTCCTAATCGTGATCGCCTATAATCAGATATAATAATAAGTATATAATAATATAACTAAAAGTTATTTATCCTAGTGCCAGACCTGACATCTGACCGGCCTGGCGGCTTTTTGGCGCACTGAATGCCGCGGATATTGCTTGAAAAATATAGTGATGGGAGTGGAGAAGAGTATGGCCGATTACCGTCAGATGTGGACCGACCTGGGGATGGATCTGGAGAAGCACGACCTGTTGTGCGAGGCGCTGCCGGAGGCCTTCGGGGAGATCTACCTGTCGCAGGAGCACCGCCCCGAGGGGATGAACTTCTTCTACTACGTGGTGTCGGAGATCCACGGCGTGCGCCCGGCGGAGCTGATCGAGCACCAGAAGCAGGGAGGCAAGGTGTTCGGCACCTTCTGCGTGTATGTGCCGGACGAGGTGATCTTCGCCGCCGGGGCGATCGCCACCGGCCTCTGCGGGGGTTCACAGTTCTGGGTGCCGGGCGGGGAGAAAGTGCTGCCGTCCAACACCTGCCCGCTGATCAAGGCCTCGGTGGGGGCGCGCCTCGACCGCACCTGTCCGTTCTTCCGTATCGCCGACATGTTCATCGGCGAGACCACCTGCGACGGCAAGAAGAAGGCCTGGGAGATCCTGAACCAGGACGTGCCGGTCTACGTGATGGACCTGCCCCAGATGAAGCGGGCCAAGGACGTGGCCGCCTGGGAGGACGAGATCAGGCTGCTGATCGCCAAGGTGGAGGAGTTCACCGGCAACAAGGTGACCCCGGAGGCACTGGCGGACGCCATCAGGCTGATCAACAGGAAGCGGGATGCTCTGGCCCGGCTGTACAGGACGCGGCAGAGTTCGCCGGTGCCGATCAGCGGTAAGGATGCCCTGCTGGTCACCCAGATCGCCTTCTATGACGACCCGACACGCGATGCCGCCATGGTCAACAAGCTGTGTGACGAACTGGAACAGCGGATCGCGGGCGGCGAGGGCGTGTTCCCGGCCAGCGCTCCCCGGATCATGATCACCGGCTCGCCGATGGCCATCCCCAACTGGAAGCTGCACCACATCGTGGAGACCGGTGGCGCCCCGGTGGTGGTGGAGGAGTCCTGTACCGGGGTGCGCTACTTCGAGCACCTGGTGGACGAGAGTCAGACGTCGCTGGACGGCCAGATCAGAGCCCTGGCCGAGCGCTACATGCAGATCAACTGTGCCTGCTTCACCCCCAACCCGGGCCGGATCGAGGACATCCTGCGCCTGGTCAAGGAATACCGGGTGGACGGCGTGATCGACTACAGCCTGCAGTTCTGCAACCTCTACACCATCGAGAGCTACCTGGTGCAGCAGGCCCTCAAAGAGGCCGGCATCCCGGTGCTGCACCTGGAGACCGATTACAGTGAGCAGGACTTCGAGCAAATCAGGACGCGGGTCGGAGCCTTCCTGGAGATGCTCGGGAAGTAAGAAGGTGGCACTGCGGCATGCCGCTGCCGCCGTACCCGTGCCGGGCACCCGGGCGAGGCGCCTGCAGCCAGACAGGTGGTTGTGACCTGTGAGGCCGAGAAGGCGCCAGGATTGAAGAGATTGTACCGCAGCCACGGCCTTACCCTGGAGGTGGGGACCGTGGCTGTCAGCGCGCCAGGAACCGGCTCGCTGTGATCAGATTGCGGCTGCTTCCGGACCACCGCGCCACTATCATTTATCTAACCGGCGGGGACTGGCGGCAGGGTTTCTTTGGCAAATGCGATAAAGGTCTTTTGCATGAGATCGGGCACCCGGTTCTTCCTGGTGATCAGATAGAGGGGGCGCCGGTTGGGGAAACCGGAGATCCGCACCGACGCCAGAGCGCCTGCCTGGAGCCGCGGCGCCGCCGCCAGCGAGGAGACCAGGGACACTCCCAGGCCTCCGGCGACCGCTTCCAGGACGGCGTCGTGGCTGCCCAGCTCCAGCCGGTACTCCAGCGTTGCCGGGTCGATGCCGCGCTCTTTCAGCCACTTCTCGAGGACAGCCCTAGTTCCCGAGCCTGGCTCCCGGACGACCATCTGCTCGGCGCAGAACTCATCCAGGCTGACTGTCTCCCGTCCCTCCCAGCGGTGCCCCCGTGGTATCACCACCACCAGTTCGTCGCTGTAGATCGGTTCGTGCTGCAGGTTCGGGTTGCTCATCCGCACTCCGATCACCCCGACCGCGATCTCCCCGGCCAGGACGTGGCGGGCCACTTCCCTGCTGTCGCTGATCTCCAGGCTGACCCTAACCTCGGGGTAGCGCTGCTGAAAGGCGCCCAGCAGCCGGGGCAGTATATATTCGCCGGGAATGGTGCTCGCCTCCAGCAGCAGTTCGCCCTGAACGGCGTTGCCCAGCTCCCGCACCTCAGCCAGGCTCCGGTCAACTGCCAGCAGGATGCGCTGGCCTTGCTGGTAGACGACCCTTCCAGCGGCGGTGAGTTCCGGCTTCCGTCCCCGGCGGTTCAACAGCGGCGCCCCGTAATAGTCCTCCAGTGCCTGCAGTTGCTTGCTTACCGCCGGCTGCGAGATCTCCAGCGACCTGGCCGCGGCGGTCAGGCTTTTTTTATCAACGACGGTGATCAGGGTTTTCAGCCAACTCAGGTTCATGGCGTGTCACCAACTTTCTATATCCCGTGGCGGATTGCATGCAACTATTATCACAGAAAATCGAAGGTTTGGCTATACCTGGACGACCTGCCCTGTCCAAACTCCGGCCTGCACAGCCTTTCCTCCGCATCCGGGCTAACGCCCGGCCTGAAGAATGCGGAGCACAGGTCCCAATCCTGACCGGTTTCGCATGCGCCGGTCGCCTCCTGCATAAATTGAAAAGAGGGACATACTCGAAGTTCGCCGGCACACCGGGAATGCGGAGCACAGGGAACGTCGAGGGGGGGTCGGGGTTGCAGAGACTAAAAACCTTGTGGCTGGCTGGGTTGGTTTGCCTGGTAATCATTCTCGGCGGCGCCGGTTTCTTTGTCTACCGGGCGGTGTCCAAGGTGGATCCGGCATTGCTGATCACGGAGACCATGGCCAAGGCCCAGCAGTCCCGAAGCTTCCGCTACCAGGTCCAGTCAGATTACAGCATCGGTTCGGAGAAGCGGTCATGGACGCAGGTTGAGGGCGAGAAGGCGGATACCAGTTATCATTTCAAGGGAACGATCCTGGGCACACCGGTGGAGATCTACCAGATCGGCAGCCGGAGCTATACCCTCGATCCGGTCAACAAGAAGTGGTACGTCCTCGACGGCGCCGATCTCACCCGCCAGCAGATCTATTATGCGGAGATCGACCCCCTGGCCAACTTCAAGTTCAAGGTGATCCAGAATCCCAGGCTGGTGGGCACGGAAAAGGTCAACAACAGGAACTGCTGGGTGGTGGAATTTCAGCCGGAAGTGGACAGTCAGTACCTGGAGATGTGGTGGCAGAACTACACCTACCGCCTGTGGGTGGAGAAGAGGGGGCACACCCTCGCCAAGGGTCTGGTGACGGCGGAGAACAAGAACAGCCCCGGCACCTGGCTCACCATGACTGTTACCTTCCAGGACTTTAACAGGAAGATCGCCATCAATCCGCCGGAGTCCTGAGAAAGTATATCGTTTTCATCTTCGGGATAGAGCCCGCCGGGCTCTATCTTTCTCTGCGTGACTCTTTAGTGAAGCAGAGGTGACTACGTTGGTATCGATCGTAATTCTCAGCTTGACCAGATCCGGAAACACAGCCCGATCTGATCGACATAAGCCAGTTGGTGATTACAGTGCCAAAAATTAACGCGTCGTTGATTACCCATATTCTTATAATTGATTTCCATATATATGTGAACATATTTGCCATAATGGCGAAGCACAATTGTAGTATAATTCGGAACATGAGGAATTAGATTGATATTCCTTAGAAACACCACTTTTGGAAATAATGTTACAATAATATGTTGGTTATTTAGGTTATCAAATAGATGTTACATATGAAGTATATCATCTGAGCATCAGAATCATGACTAAGAGATTGGAATTACAGAGATGTTCGTAAAGATAATTAAACGAGGAGTAGGAGCATGATTGAAAAAACGATCAGAATAATCAATAAAACAGGTCTGCATGCGCGTCCTGCAGCACAATTTGTGGATCGGGCACGAAAGTTTAAGAGTAAAATAACTGTTGTAAAAAATGGTTCAATGACAGATGCCAAAAGCATCTTGGGTGTACTGTCCCTAGGTATCGGTCAGGGCGCCGATATTAGAATAATAATTGCCGGAGAAGACGAGCAGCAAGCTGTTGATGATTTGGTGAAATTACTGAATTCTCTTGAAGACTAGGAGGGGGTGCTGTTGTTGAAAGGAATTGCTGCTTCTCCGGGAATAGCGATAGGCGAAGCTTATGTCTATTCGAAAGGTAGAGTGAATGTTTATAATAGTTCGATTGATCAGATGAACAAGGATACTGAGATCAAGCGCTTTCAAGATGCTGTTGCGGCATCAAAAAAACAATTGGAAGTAATATATCTGGATGTGCTGAAAAAGATGGGAGAGGACGAGGCTGAAATATTTAAGGCCCACATGATGCTCCTTGAGGATCCGATGCTGCAGGAAAAAACCTACGAAGCTATCAGAAGCAGGAGCATCAACGCTGAAGTGGCTTTGAACTCGACGTTGGAAGAAATCTGCGGAATGTTGGCAAATCTGGACGATGAGTACATTCGTGAAAGGGCAGCAGACATTAAGGACGTGGGAGACAGGATCCTGAATAACCTGACAGGTCGAAATCTCTATAATCCTTTAAGCCGTTTGGTAAAAGATGTCATTGTGGTCTCAAAAGAACTTGTTCCATCGGATACAGCCCAGATGAGAGCTGATAAGGTGCTGGGATTTGCCACTGAAATGGGCGGTAAAACCTCACACGTCGCCATTATGGCCCGTTCGCTGGAGATGCCTGCTGTTGTTGGGGTTCGAAACATTGCTTCAATTGTTAATGAAGGAGATATTTTAATTGTTGATGGGAATGAAGGGATAGTTAGTGTAAATCCCACGGAGAGTGAGCTGGAAGAGTACAAACAAAAGAAGGCAAAATACACCGCCGAATGTATTGAACTCGAGAAATTGAGATCCCTTGACGCCGTCACGCTTGATGGCAAGAAGGTAGAGTTAGCCGCCAACATAGGAATGCCTGATGATGTGGACGCCGCCCTGCGATATGGAGCCAAGGGGGTAGGCCTGTACAGGACGGAGTTTTTATACATGAACAGGGATCTCCTTCCATCTGAAGAAGACCAGTTCATGGCTTACAAAAAAGTGGCGGAGGAGATGAGAGACTATTCAGTTATAATTAGGACATTAGATATTGGAGGAGATAAGGGCCTGCCTTATATCGACTTTCCCGAGGAATTGAACCCGTTTCTCGGGTGGAGAGCGATAAGGTTGTGCCTGGATCGTACAGATATATTAAAAACGCAACTTAGGGCGATCCTTAGGGCAAGCCATTACGGAAAATTGATGATAATGTACCCGATGATCACAAGCATTTCTGAAATTAAGAAGGCTAACTCAGTTCTAAAAGAGGCAAAAGAAGAACTGCAGGCGGAGAGCCTTCCATTTGACGAAAACATCCTGGTGGGTATTATGGTCGAAACTCCGGCGGCGGCAATTATTGCCGATAAGTTAATTCAAGAAGTGGATTATTTCAGTATCGGAACAAACGATTTGACGCAGTATACTCTTGCCGTCGATAGGGGAAACGAGAAAATATCACAGATGTACCAACCGCTACATCCCGCGGTGCTGCGCCTGGTTAAGTACGCTATAGATACATCCCATGCCGACGGAAAGTGGACGGGTATATGCGGAGAGCTTGCCGGAGATGAAAAGGCTACATTATTGCTCCTGGGGCTAGGGCTCGATGAGTTCAGCATGAGCGCAGCAGCAATACCAAGAATTAAAAAGATAATTAGGTCTTCTTCTTACGAGGAATCCAGAAAAATAGCAGAAAAAGCCTTGAGTATGAACACGGCTGAAGAGGTTGCGGAGTATTTGAAACATGACTCGCGCTCTATTAGAGCTCAGTTGAACTGAAGGTGTATTTACCGGTGCCACTATAATATAGTGCCATCTGTGTCAACATCTTGCAACCTATGAGGGGAGATCTATCTTGATCAATGAGCGCTGCAAAAGGTTGCTTAATTATTTGATTGATATGAAGCATCCGGTGACAATAAAGAAACTATCAAATCAACTAGGTGTCAGCTCTCGAACGATAAGATACGATCTGGACAAAATTGATATGTGGCTTGATGAGCAACATTTTTTACGATTGATTAGAAAACATAAATCGGGTATTTCTCTAGATAAGTATGACTCAAATTTAAAAGATGCTTTAACAATGAATAACATTCATACTTATATTATGTCACCGCAGGAAAGAACCAAGTTTATTCTTTCAATATTATTCAGTTCTGTAGAACCGTTGAACCTAAAAACAATTTCTGATAGGCTTGAGGTTAGTATTTCAACAATATCGAATGATCTGAAAAATGTTAAGTCATGGTTAAATGAGTATTATATACAACTGATTTCAAAGCCGAATTACGGAATCGTTCTCAAGGCTGACGAAAAAAATTTACGTAAGGCATACATGGAACTTGTTTATGAGGTGTTAGGGCAAAATGTCATTAGTGCCGATTATTATTCGTCCAAAATTGACCTGCTAAACTGGCGGCCGGGGAGATATTATTGTTTTAATGACTTTGAAAAATTGTCAAAAGATGAACTAATTGTAGTCATAAACTGTATAAAACTTATCGAAAAAGAAGATAAAGTTCATTTTACGGATATTGCACACACAAAGTTGTTGCTATATCTGACTATTATGACTATAAGAGTCAAGAATGGTGCATTAGTAAATTTTGAGGCAAACGAAATACACTTTCTGGCGAGTCAGAAGGAGTATTATATCGCTCAGCTAGCCTTGGATTTCCTCGAAAATAATTTAAAACTAAAGTTTAATTTAAACGAGACGGCGTATCTTGCCCTGAACATACTGTCATCGAAGATACTTGACTTCACAGAAAATAAAAACATGGGCAGTTTAATCGAGGAGGGCAACCTGAGTGTAGACGCCCTCTCTGTCTCGGGTCAGGTTATTTACGAGGCGCAGAAACTTCTGGATGTAAATCTTGATAACGATAAAGGTCTGCTTTTAAATCTGGCTCTTCATATCAAGCCGTTGTTATATCGCCTGCATTTCAATCTTCCCTGTGATAAAAACCCGCTGTTGCTAGATATTAAAAATTCCTTTCCCGATATCTACAACGCTACGCATAAGGCTGCAGGAAAAATTCTTTTTAATAAAAACAACAAGGCAATAGAGGAAGACGAGATAGGCTATATAACCATGCATCTCGGCGCGGCCATTTTTAAAAAGATGAAGGAAGGATTAAAAAATATTGATGTTGCCATTGTATGCGGCACAGGTATCGGGGTAGCTGATATGCTTTCGAGCAGGATCAATATGCTTTTTTCTAATGTCAATATTTCTAAAATATTCTCTTATCATGAATTTCAGGACAACATTAAGAATATAGAATATGATGTCCTGTTGTCCACAGTACCCCTGGATGATCTGGGCGTGAAATACGTCCTCGTAAGCCCCTTGCTTAACGACAACGATATTGAAAAGTTGAAAGAATTCCTCATGCTCAAACCTCAAAACATTGATCTCAAGGGTTTCATTGAGGCTACATTGAACATTATTTCCAATATTATGGTTTTAAGTGAGAACAAAAAATTGCAATTGCAGATGGAATTACTGAAATCGCTTCCCAAACAGGTTAATACTTTCGTTGTCAAGAAAAACACCACCCCCAGCCTTAAAGAATTACTACTGGAAGAGTCTATCATGCTCAATGTTAAAGTGAATGATTGGAGGGAGGCCATTGACTATGCGGGAAATGTGCTAGTTAAACAAGGCTTTGTCGATAAAAAATATGTCAAGTCCATGATCAGATACAAGGAGAAATTGGGAAGCTATATCGTCATAGATAAGGGCATAGCAATGCCACACGCCATGCCTCAGGGGGTTTTAAAACCCTGCTTCAGCCTGATTACCTTGAAAGATCCTGTTGAATTCGGGCACTCCGAAAATGATCCTGTTGATATAGTGATAGTTTTGGCAACAACCAATAACTGGGTTCATATCCAAGCACTGACTGAGCTTATGTTAATTCTTAATTGCCATGGCGCGGTTAAAAGTATTCGAGAGGCGGTTTATCCAAGCGAAATAATTAGCTTGTTGCAATGACTGATAGGTCTCCCCTCTAAATTGTTTGTTATCATACGATGCTGTAGGCAAAGCCATCCGTTAGCGCATCTGTCCTAATCATAGTGCCATGTAATTCTTGTTAAGTCTCGTAACAGTTTTGGCTTCGGTTAGTGCCAGGTGCTCGTAAAGCATTAGAGCATTTACGGACCAGAAAGGGTTGACGCTGTCGAGGAGGGCAGCGAGCGCATCGACGTGACATCTCTTTCCGCATCATAAACCACTCTGCTACCACTGGCTTTAACCACTTTTACCAACTCTACGGCGATCATCAGATGCCCTTTCATCAACTTGCAGAATTGTTCACCCCACCCCTCCCAAAAAAAAGAACTGAAATGCTGCCGCCATATCTGTAGCGTTACGGAGGAGGCGCTGGATATTATTATTCAATTATTTGCAAAGTCATCAGGCATATTTTTAATAATTGATGATTGTTCAGCAACTTATAAAATGTTGCCACATGTTTATGATCAGATTTACCGAAACGGCAAGCGAGAAATTGAATATAATCAATGCAAGCAACAGCAATGTTGCCGAAGAAGCAAGTCCCATTGCAGTTTTTTAAAATAAGGGACGAGATAAGGAAGATTGACACATTGCTGGGGGGGCTGGGGAGTACACCTGCTCCCAGAGATACTCGGATCTGCCAGGATAAGCCTGAAGCAATGAGGGATGTTGTGTGATTAAGTTGTATGATTAAGTGGTATTTTTAAATC
>JBEKFU010000050.1:0-19375 GCA_050013155.1 Thermacetogeniaceae bacterium
ATGGTGGTTACATGATTGCACCGGAGTTGTTAAAAGATATATACGGTGATCTGGCCGGTGTGGAGGCGGAACTGAACAGATATGCCGTGGACTCGGCCACTCTGTTGGGTGAAACATCCAGCCACCTGGTGGCGGCAGGCGGGAAAAGGCTGCGGCCTGCTTTTGTGCTGCTGTCCGGAAAACTGTTTGACGGATCATTGGACCGGCTTGTGCCTCTGGCCGTTGCTTCCGAGCTGTTCCATATGGCAACCCTGGTCCACGACGACGTGATCGACGAGGCTGACCTGCGCAGGAAACTGCCCACGGTGCGCGCCGAGTGGGGGGACGCCGTAGCCCTCTGCACCGGGGACTACCTCTTTGCACAGTCGCTGATGCTTATTGCCAAGCACGGCGATGAGCAGATCTCCCGGATACTGGCCGAAGTCTCCATGGGCATGTGCCGGGGAGAGATCGAGCAGATAGATACCGCCGGCAGGATCGACCAGAGCGTGCGCACTTACCTGCGCAGGATCAAGAGAAAGACCGCCATGCTGATTTCGGCCTGCTGTCTGATCGGGGCCCTGGCCGGCGGGGCAGATCCTTCCTCAGCCAGGCATATGAAGCAGTATGGATATTTTTTGGGCATGGCTTTCCAGATCACCGACGATATCCTGGACTTCGAAGGCAGCGAGGATGTCTTTGGCAAGCCGGTCGGGAATGACCTCAGGCAGGGAATCTTCACCCTGCCGGCAATCTACGCCTTGAACGACCGGAGACTGGGACCGCAGCTTGCCGGGTTGATCTTCAAACAGGACAAAGAGGAGACTGACTGGGAGGCCGGACTGATGCTGATCAGGCAGTCAGGCGCCCTTGATCAGGCCAGGATGACGTGCAATCGTTACCTCCAGAAAGCGAGACAGCAGCTTTTGCCCTTGCCCGACCTCAAGGAACGCCGCATTTTAGCCGCACTTACCGATTTTGTCGAAAAGCGCACTTTTTAAAGAAAACTTGGCTTGCGCCGAGCCGACCGGGGCACCCTCTGGGTCGGGTACCCCGCGAAGGCGGAAGCCTTAGTTGCACTTATCAGGGACGCGCCCAGAGGGCACCCGGCTCTTATTCCCCCGATTCAAAGAAGCGGGGGTATTAGAGCGGTTAGTCCGTGATCAAGGCGCAGGGAGGGCCGCTCCATGTCTCAGGACGATCAGGGCAATTCCGCTCCCCAGAAGATGCCTCTGTTGAGTCATCTTGAAGTGTTGCGCAAGTTGATCATGGTATCCGTGATCGCCATCCTTGTAACCAGCGTGGTGGCTTTTACATACATAGATACTTTTCTTTTCATCATCCTCAAGCCAGCTAATGATCTGCACCTGAAACTGGTTTATACGGGAGTGACGGAGGGGATCTTTTTCAAGTTGCATATTGCCCTGGTGTTCGGTACCATGGCGGCATCCCCCATCTTGCTGTGGCAGTTCTGGCGCTTTTTGGTCCCAGCCATGTACCCGAACGAGAGAAGGTATATTGCCAGGCTGGTTCCCATCTCCATCGTGCTTTTCCTGGGCGGGGTCGTGTCTGCCTATTTCACCGTCCTGCCTTTTTTGTTGGAATTTTTGATAAAGTATTCTAGCGAGTTTACAGCGCTGATCACGATCAGCAATTATCTGTCCTTCACCGAGCACCTGCTGATTCCCTTTGGTTTGTTGTTTGAATATCCGCTGCTCGTCTATTTCCTGGCCAAGATGGGCATCCTTACTCCGAAAGTGTTGGTAAAATACCGCAAGTACGCCATCGTCGCGATAGTTATTGTCGCAAGCATTCTCACGCCGTCTCCCGACCCCTTCTCCACGATCATTGTAGCCGCCCCGATGCTGATCCTGTATGAAGTGGGCATCATCGTGGCGAGGATCGTCTTCCGGAAGAAACGGATCCAGCTCAATAAACTGGCGGACGAGCGGGGATGATGGAAATGGCTGCTCTTTACCCGGTCTATTTAAAGCTTGAAGGACAGGGGTGCCTTGTGGTGGGCGGGGGATCCGTGGCCCAGCGCAAGATCGGCGGGTTGCTGGAGTGCGGGGCCGCAGTGACGGTCGTCAGCCCTGAATTGACGCCGGAGTTAAAAAAGGCAGCCGCTCGAGGAGATTTCTGCTATAATGAACGAAGGTTTCAGGCCGGCGATCTGCAGGGCAAATCCCTGGTGATCGCTGCTACCGATGACTCCGGATTGAACGCCCGCATTGCTCAAATCTGCCGGAAGCGGGGAATTCCCGTCAATGTGGTGGACAACCCCGGGCTCAGCGCCTTTTTTGTGCCCTCTGTGATCAGGCGCGGGCCGCTGTGTATCAGCGTCAGCACCGGCGGCGGCAGCCCGATGCTGGCCAGGCGCATCCGGGAAGACCTGGAAAGACAGTTTGGCCCGGCCTTCGAGGAGATCGCCGCCCTGCTGGGCGAGATGCGCCGGCGCATCCAGGAGCGACTGCCGGACGGGGACGAACGCCGGCAGTGTTGGGATGAGATAGTGACCCCGGAGTTGATGGCATTGCTCAAGGCAGGCAAGACAGAGATAGCCAGGAAGCAGGTGGAGATGGCATGTACCTCGTTGCTGTCGGAATAGATCACCATACGGCGCCGGTTGAAGTGAGGGAAAAGCTCGCCTTTGGCAAGGCGGGGCTGGACGCTGTGGCCGGTGAACTCAAACACCTGACCGTGCTCAAGGGTTTCGTGGTGATCTCTACCTGCAACCGGACGGAGATATACGCCGCGGTCAGCCAGATCCAGGAAGGCCTGGCGGCAGTCAGCGACTTCTTGTGCCACAAGGCCGGTCTTGACCAGGAGGCTGGGCGGCAGTACTTTCAAAGGTGGACCTGCTACGAGGTGATCAACCACCTGTTCCGGGTGGCGGCCGGCCTCGACTCCATGATCCTGGGCGAGACGGAGATCCTCGGCCAGATTCGGGATGCCTATGATACCGCCTGCCGTCTGAGGACCGGAAACAACATCATCAACACCCTGTTCCAGGAGGCGATCCGGGTAGGGAAGCGGGTGCGCACCGGTACCGGTATCGACCAGCACCCGGTCTCCATCAGCTACGCTGCCGTGGAACTGATCAGGCAGACCCTGGGCGACCTCCAGGGGCGCACCGTGATGATTATCGGGGCGGGAGAAATGAGCGAGCTGACCTTGAAACACCTGATGTACCATGGGGTCAGTACCGTCCTGGTGTCCAACCGCTCCTTCCAGCAGGCGGAGGCCCTGGCCGAAGCCTACGGGGGAGAAGCGATCCGCTACGACCAGCTTTTCTACCAGTTGCCAAGGGCCGATATTGTTGTCAGTTGTACTGCAGCCGCCCACTTCGTGATCACTGCGGAAAAAGTGCGCCAGACCATAGAGGCGAGGGACAACAGGCCGCTGTTCTTCGTCGATATCGCCGTGCCCAGGGATATCGAGCCCGACGCCGGCCTTATTCCCGGCGTCTTCCTCTACGACATCGACGACCTGGAGCAGGTCCTGCTGGGACAGGTGGACGAGCGCAGGAAAGCCGCCCAAGCGGCCGAGGAGATCATCAAGGACGCAGTGGAGGAATTCTTGAAGTGGCTGAGCAGCCTGTCCGTCATCCCCACCATCAGGGCACTGCAGCAAAGGGCGGAACAGTTGAAGGACGAGGAACTGCATGTCTACCTGGAGCGCCTGGGAAAACTGGACCCCAAAAAGGAGAGGCTGATCCGCAGCCTGGCCAACTCCCTGTTGAACAAGTTTCTGCACATTCCGATCGTGCGCCTGAAGGAGTATGCCGGCGGGCATGAGGGACACCTGTACAGCATGGTGCTGGAGAAGCTTTTCGATCTGCCTTCGGAAATAGCTTTGGGCGACCGGTGCCAGGAGACCGAGGATGAAATGAGCTGGGCGAGAGCCGCCAGGGAGACGGGCCGATGAGGTCGCTGCGGGTGGGCACCAGGGGGAGCCTGCTGGCGCGCTGCCAGACCGCCTGGGTGATTCAGAAAATTAGGGACAAATTTCCTGAGCTGGAGATTGAGGAGCGGGTTGTTTCGACCAGAGGCGATCTTCATCCCGAAACGCCCCTGCCGAAGCTGCCACAGGTCGGAGAGAAGGGCCTGTTCACCAGGGAGCTCGAGGTCGCTCTCTGCAGCGGAGAGATAGACCTGGCCGTGCATAGCATGAAGGACCTGCCCACCGACCTGGACCTGCATGAAGTTACAGCCATTGACCCGGTAAAAAGGGGACTGGAAGAACTGCATGCGGGGCTTACGGTGGGGGCAGTGCCCGTGCGCGCCAATCCTCTCGATGCCCTGGTCACCAGGGAAAAACAGAGCCTGGATGATTTGCGCCCCGGGGCGATCGTCGGGACCAGCAGTTTGCGCCGGGCGGCCCAGATCCGCCGGCTATACCCGGCATTAGAGATCACCGATATCAGGGGCAACCTGGATACCCGGCTGCGCAAGCTGGATCAGGGGCTGGTCGACGCACTGATCCTGGCGGCAGCAGGCCTGGAGCGCCTGGGATGGCAGAGCGGCTATTACTTTCCCATCCCGCCTCGAATATCCCTTCCAGCGCCCGGCCAGGGGGCGCTGGCAGTGGAGATCCGGGAGGACGACAACTTGATGAGGCAGTTGTGCAGTGAGGCCCTGGAAGACCACCCGGCCCGCCTTGCCGTTACCGCAGAGCGGGCATTTCTGTCGGGTCTGGGCGGCGGGTGCCAGGTGCCGGTGGGAGCGCTGGCCCTGGTCACCGGGGATGTGCTCAGGCTTCAGGGTATCGTCATCCAGGTAGACGGTCAGCGATGGCTCAGCAGCCAGGTAGAAGCCCGTTTGCAGGGCGACGGCAAGGAAGGGAAACAGCAACACGCTGCTTTCCAGGCCGGGATCGACCTGGCGAACAGGCTGTTGGACCAGGGCGCGAAGGCTCTTCTGGCGCCAGGCGCCTAAGTTATCGAGTTTCAGCCAGGGCGCGAAGGAGATTTTGACCTGTGGAAAATAGAAAGGGTACCGTGTACCTGGTCGGCGCCGGCCCCGGCGACCCCTTCCTGCTGACCCTGAAGGGGCTGTGGTGCCTTGAGCAGGCCGATGTGATTGTATACGACCGCCTGGTCGGCGAATACCTGCTCACTTTTTGCCGGGATGATGCCGAACTGGTTTACGTGGGCAAGGAAACGGACCACCATACGCTGACCCAGGAACAGATCAACCGGGTGTTGGCGGACCGGGCGCTGCAAGGGAAAACCGTATGCCGGCTTAAGGGCGGCGATCCCTTCGTGTTTGGCCGCGGCGGTGAGGAGGCGGCGCACCTGTCAGTTGCAGGCATCGACTACGAGGTGGTGCCGGGTGTCACCACCGCCGTGTCTGTGCCTGCATATGCGGGCATACCGGTGACGCACCGTGACTACTCCTCGTCTCTCACCATTGTCACCGGACATAGGCGCAAGGGGCGGGAGGACGGCATTCTGGACGGCCTCAATGGTCACGAAGGGACAGCCGTCTTTCTCATGGGCTATGAAAACCTGGAGGCGATCAGGGGCGAACTGCTGGCGCAGGGCTGGAGGCCCGACACCCCGGCCGCATTGGTCCACTGGGGGACCAGGGCCGGGCAGAAAACAGTGACGGGCACTCTCGATAACCTGCAGGAACAGGCCCAGGAAGCCGGGATCGGCTCTCCTTCGGTGTTGATCGTGGGAAGAGTGGTGGAGTTGCGGCAGCAGTTGCGCTGGCGGGAGAAGCTGCCGTTGTTCGGGAAGCGCATCCTGATCACCAGGGCGATCCATCAGGCTCATGACCTGGCCCGGAGGATCATGGTACTGGGCGGTGAGCCCCTGTGCCTGCCGGTGTTGGAGCTTATACCGCCCCAAGACCCGGCACCACTGGATCGCGCCCTGGACAACCTGGGCAGTTATCAATGGGTGATCTTCACCAGCGCCAATGGGGTTGTCTTCTTTATGAAAAGACTTCAGGAGCGCGGCATCGATATCCGCGAGGTCAAGGGAAGACTGGCGGCCCTCGGTCCCGGTACCGGGAAGGCGCTGGCCGGGTATGGCCTGAATGTTGACTTCACGCCGGAGGAGTACAGGGCGGAAGCGCTCCTGGACGGTTTGCTTGGAATGATCACACCTGGGAGCAGGGTGCTGTTGCCCAGGGCCGCGGAGGCCAGGAATGTCTTGCCCGATGGCCTGCGGGCCGGCGGTATCCGGGTGGACGTGGCGCCGTCCTACCAGACGGTGCCGGAAGGAGCAAAATATAAAAAAGTGCTGCAAGAGGTCCTGACGCAGGGGCAGGTGGACTATCTCACTTTCACCAGTTCCTCGGCGATCAGGAATTTTAAGGGTCTTTTCGATGAAGAAGAACTGGCTGGCTTACTCGCCCGGAGCAGAGTGGCCTGCATCGGGCCGGTGACCGCGGCTACCGCCGCAAGCGTAGGGGTCCGGGTTGACCTGGTGGCAAAGGAGTACACGATCGACGGTCTGCTGGAAGCCATAAAAGCCGAGGTTCGAGGTTCGAGATTCGAAGGGGAAAGGCAATGATAAAGAGTTATCATGACCTTGATGCCTTACAAAGGTCGTATGCGCTGGCTAGATCCGGGAATACGAAGAAATTCAAGAAGAGCATGACCATCTAGGTCGATAACTGAGAAAACTCATATAAACGAGGGAATAGTCGAATATCGAACGTCGAACTTCCAACATCGAAAGAACGGCGAACTTCGAGAAGGGTGGATGCGATGTTTCCAGAAACGCGATTGAGGCGCCTGCGAGGAAGCAAGCCTATGCGGGATATGCTCCAGGAGACCAGGTTGACGGTCCAAAACCTGATCTATCCGCTATTTGTGCAGGAAGGGGCCGCTCGCAGGGAGGCGGTTGCCTCCATGCCGGGTGTTTACCGGCTGTCTCCCGATCTGCTGGTAGAAGAGGTTGATGCTGCCTGCCGGCAGGGGATACTGGCGGTTTTGCTGTTCGGTGTTCCAGAGACCAAGGACGAGGCTGCCAGTTCGGCCTACGACGACCAGGGGATAGTCCAACAGGCGGTGCGCCTGCTAAAAGCGCGGTTTCCCGAACTGGTGGTGATCACCGACGTCTGCCTGTGCGAGTACATGAGCCACGGGCATTGCGGCGTGGTCAGAGACGGACGGATCGACAACGATGCCACCCTGCCGCTGTTGGCTCAGACGGCGCTCTCCCATGCCAAGGCCGGCGCCGATATTGTTGCCCCCTCGGACATGATGGACGGCCGGGTGCGAGCGATCAGAGACAAACTGGACTTTAACGGATTTTCCGGGGTGGCCATTCTCTCCTATGCGGCCAAGTTCGCCTCGGCGTTTTACGGGCCCTTTCGGGAGGCCGCAGGATCGGCGCCTGTCTTTGGAGACCGCCGAACCTACCAGATGAATCCGGCCAACCGGAGAGAGGCGCTGCAGGAAGTGCTGGCCGACCTGGAGGAGGGGGCGGACATGGTCATGGTGAAGCCGGCCATGGCCTACCTCGACCTGGTCCGGGAGGTCCGCGACTCGGTGCTGTGCCCGGTGGTCGCCTACAACGTCAGCGGTGAGTACTCCCTGGTCAAGGCTGCAGCGGCTCAGGGCTGGGTGGATGAAAGGCAGATAGTCCTGGAGACACTTACAGGAATCAAGAGGGCCGGCGCTGACCTGATTATCACCTATCATGCCAAGGATGTGGCATCTTGGCTAAATGGTGGTTAGTGGAAAAGAGGTGACAAGATGCTGGTCTCGTGGAATACGACCAACGCCTGCAATCTCAAGTGCAGCCACTGCTACCGCGACGCCGGGGAGATGGCCCCCAGGGAGCTCGACTTTGAAGAAGGCCGCCAACTCTTGAGAGGGATCAAGCAGGCCGGGTTTCGGGTCACCGTCTTCAGCGGCGGTGAGCCGCTGATGCGGCCGGACATTTTTGAATTGATCGCCTATGCCAATTCTTTAGGACTGAGGCCGGTCTGCGGCACCAATGGGACGCTGCTGACCCCGGAGGCCGTAGCCAGGTTGAAGGAGGCCGGCACTGCCGTGGTGGGGATCAGCCTGGACAGCATAGACCCTGAAAAGCACGATCATTTCCGGGGGGTGGCCGGCTCCTGGCAGGCGGCCCTGGACGGCGCCGCCAACTGCCGGGCGGCAGGCCTGCCCTTTCAGTTGCATACCACGGTATTCCCCTGGAACTACCAGGAGATAGAGGCCTTGAACGACCTGGCCGCCGGGATCGGCGCCCGGGGGCACCACGTCTTTTTCTTCGTTCCCACCGGGCGAGGCCGGGGACACGAGGAGACAATCGAACCGAAGCTGTCGGAAGACCTGATCGCCCGTCTGCTCGAACGCCAGGCCCGGCTGCCAATCGAAATCAAGCCCACCTGCGCCCCCCAGTTTGTCAGGGTAGCCCGGCAGCGTCAATTGCCTACCCGTTTCCAGCGGGGTTGCCTGGCCGGGATCTCCTACTGCATCATCGGGCCCCAGGGCGATGTTTACCCCTGTCCCTACATGGATTTAAAGATCGACAACGTCCGGCGGCAGCCTTTCGACGAGATCTGGCAGCATAACGAGGTCTTTCTGAAGCTGAGGACTGAGCAATACGAGGGCTACTGCGGCATCTGCGCCTATCGCGGCCTCTGCGGCGGTTGCCGGGCGCGCTCCTACGTAGAAACAGGAGGCGATTTCATGGGGGAGGACCCGCTCTGCCTCTACAAGGATGAGCAGGAACAAAAGATCCGCCCCCTCGCCGAACAGGTGATCATCCGCCTGCAGTCTGGCCTGCCGCTGGTTCCAATGCCCTACAAGGCCATGGCCGAAGAGTTGGGCGTCACCCAGGGCAGCATCCTGAGAGCAATCCGCTGGCTCTGCGCCAAAGGGATCGTCAGAAAACTGGGAGCGGTTTTTGACCTGAGAAACCTGGGCTATGCCAGCACCCTCTGCGCCGTCCGGGTGCCCCCGGACCGGGTGGATGAGGTGGCCGCCATCATCAATGCCTATCCAGGCGTGACCCATAACTACCTCCGGGAACACGACTACAATCTCTGGTTCACCCTGATAGCCAGTTCGGAGGAACAGTTGTCCCGCCTGATCCAAGAAATCAGGCAACGGACCGGCATCGATGATATCATCAGCCTGCCCGCCCTGAGGACATTCAAGATAGCCGTCAATTTTCCCGAACAGGAATTGAACGGAGTTCTCACCAGAGCGTTAGATCAGAAATAGGAGAAGTGAGAAGTGAGAATCTCTCACATCCCGGATGGAGGCTTGACATGCATACTTTCAATCGCTCTAGAGAGATGTACGAGCAGGCCTGCCGGCTATTGCCCGGCGGTGTGGACAGCCCGGTGCGAGCCTTCCAGGCGGTGGGAGGCAACCCGTTGTTTATCGAGAGAGGCCGGGGTGCGCGGGTCTACGACGTCGATGGCAACGCCTACATCGATTACGTATGTTCCTGGGGGCCCCTGATTCTGGGCCATGCGCACCCGGAAGTTACTGCAGCTCTTGCCGGAGCGATCGCCGGGGGAACCAGCTTCGGCGCTCCCACCGAGCGGGAACTGGTGTTGGCCGGGCTGATCATAGAGGCCCTGCCGTCGGTGGAAAAAGTCCGGTTTGTCAATTCCGGCACCGAGGCTACCATGAGCGCCATCAGGCTTGCCCGCGCCTTCACCGGGCGGCAGAAGTTCGTCAAGTTTGCCGGGTGTTACCATGGGCATGCAGATTCCTTCCTGGTGCAGGCCGGCTCAGGCGCTCTCACCCTGGGGGTGCCGTCGAGTCCCGGAGTTCCCCCGGGGCTCAGCAACCTGACCATAGTGCTGCCCTATAACGACCTGGACTCGGTCCGGGAAGCGTTGCAGCAGTGGGGTAGCGAGATAGCGGCTGTGATCGTCGAACCGGTCGCCGCCAACATGGGGGTGGTGCTGCCAGGCCCGGGATTCCTTGAAGGTCTGCGCCAACTGACCCGGGACGCTGGCTGCCTGTTGATTTTTGACGAGGTGATCACTGGGTTTCGCCTGGGTTTTGGTGGCGCCCAGGGTTATTACGGCATCAAGCCGGACCTGACCTGCCTGGGGAAGATCATCGGCGGCGGCCTGCCGGTGGGCGCCTATGGCGGCAGGGCGGAGATCATGGGAATGGTGGCTCCCGATGGGCCTGTCTACCAGGCCGGCACCTTGTCAGGCAACCCGGTGGCCATGGAAGCGGGCATCGTTACTCTGAATATGCTCAAGAAACCGGGCGTCTATCAGCAACTGGAGGAACGGAGCGAGCACCTCGGTCAAGGCCTGGCGAAAGCAGCCAGGGAGGCGGGAATCGACACCACTCTCAATCGCATCGGATCATTGATGTCCCTGTTCTTCTGCAGCGAGAGCGTGACCGGCCTGGACAGCGCCCTGAAATCCGATCAGGAGCAGTTTGCCCGATATTTCAATTTAATGCTGAATGAGGGAATCTATCTGGCGCCGTCCCAATTTGAGGCTCTGTTCGTTTCTCTGTCCCATACCCGGGAGGACATTGACCAGACCATCAAGGCTGCTGAGCGAACATTTCTGCGGATGCACGAAAACCAAAAGAGTGCTCGATGAACGAAAAAAGGCCTCCCGGGTCCGAGAGGCCTTTAAATAGCTTCCCTTAATACATGGGCTTTGACGCTTTTAACCCCAAACAGCACGGCTTGATGGTGTTCATTCATGAACAGGTCGACCTTGCGGCCATTGATGGCGCCGCCCACATCCTCTGCGGTGAAGGTGCCCAAACCTTCCAGGTAGACTTCCGAACCGAGCGGGATCACTGCCGGGTCGACGGCTATAGTGTGGTTCGCCCGGGCGTGTCTGCCGCTGAACGTGATGCCGTCACTCTTGCCGCAGCAGAGTGGACAGGCACAATAGGCGGTGACTTCCACCATGAATGAGATTCCTGAATGGCAATTAGCTGTATCTCCCAGCCAGGCATACTCCGCCTGCTGTTCTGTTTCCGGAGACGGTGTGGCATTTTGCAGCGATGAAGCAAATGCTGCCGGCGCCAACGCTCAACTAACTAAAAGAACGAGAGAAAACAGCACGATCAGGCGCTGTCTCCAGGTTCTTTTCAAGGTGTTTCACCTCCATGACAAAAGAAAGGTCTGTATATAAGATGTGCTAAAAAACAAAAAATATTAAACCATTAAATGGAATATATGTTAATTTAAATTTATGCTATCGTAAGAGATCCACACCGCACTGCTCCGCTGCAACAGCCAATTTCCCGTCCCCGGTGGCTAATGGCAGTCCCAATCGGATCGCCAGTTCCAGGTAGGCTGCGTCATATACCGAAAGACCGTATTCCCTTGCCAGAGGTAGGATGCCTTTGAAGGTGTCGCTGGCATCGTCAATCTGGACATCAAGGACCGCCAATAGACATTCGGCCAGACGAGTTGCCTGTGCCCTGGTTATCCGTCCCCGGCGCTCTCCGACCAAAAGGCCGTTGGCGACTTCCAGAGGCCACAAGGTAGGGACAACGGCCACCGATTCGTCGGTAGGCAAAGCAGCGCCTTCGTCGGGAAAACACCAGGAAAGAGCTGTAGAAGCGTCTACCACGAAGCGCATCATTTTCTACCCTCTTCCACCCAGGCCGTCAGTTCTGCGGAGGAAACCCTGGGAAGGCTTTCGCGTAACCGGCGTAACTCCTCGATCGCCGTCCGGCGATCCGGCTTCCTCTCAACTGGCACGGGAGCAATGATGGCCACTGGCTTCCCACGCTTGGTGATGGTAACAGTCTCTCCGCCGGCGACATCCCTCAGAAGTTCGATCAGGTGAGTCTTGGCCTCAAAAGTTCCCACCATCCGCATCTCATTCACCTCTTTATTACTAGCTATATGGCTAGTTTAGCATTAAATGGAGGATCTCGTCAAGCGGTGCTGCAGGCCTGACATTACTCACATTTACACCGCGCGAGTCCTTGACAACATCCTGAATAAGTGATAATTTATATGAGCGTGAGCAGATGCGGCTGTGGCGGAACGGCAGACGCGCACGGCTCAGGACCGTGTGGGGGCGACCCCATGGAGGTTCAAGTCCTCTCAGCCGCACCATAAGAATACGATCTCTTGACAAAGATGCTCTAATTTGTGTCAACTTAAAATTAAATATGGTAAACAAGATTGACCATGAAGGTCATTGTGCCCTGTTGAAACGGGGCTGATGCTTGAGTGGTTTTTTTGTTCTCAGGCATGGGAGTACGTCAGAAAAAACTGAAGGGAGTCGAAAAAAATGTGTGAATCCAATGCCTACTTGCGGAAAGGTGAGACAGACGAGGTTGTTTTGCTGAATGTGGACCGTATCAAGCCTGTTGAAGAAGGACTGTTGCTGGAAGACATCTTTGGAACACGAAAGGTCATCAATGCCCGGATCAAAGAGCTGGCCCTGTTGGACCATAAGATCATTCTGGAAGAGGTGTGAGTCATCTGTTATAATAGGTATAGTTAGTACATAAGTGCACTTCATTTCTATGAACGTTAAGATTATAAGGAGGGAAATGGATTGGAGAACGAATCGGTGGAGACTCTCAGGCTGCTTCAGGAGGGCCAGAGGACGATTCAGGAACACCTTCCCGGGGTGCTGGAAAACTTCATGGGCCTGACCCAGTCAATCATGGAACAGGACCTGATACCTCCAAAACTTAAGGAGCTCATGGCGGTAGCCGTTGCCGTGGGCATCCGATGCCAGCCGTGCATTGTGCACCATGTAAAAAGAGCCCTCGACCAGGGGGCTACGGCAGAGGAGATTTTAGAAGCCTGCAGCGTGGCCGTCATGATGGGTGGAGGGCCGTCCATCGCTTACACTTCCTACGTGGTCCAAGCCTTGAAGGACTTCAAGGCATTTCCCAAAAAAGACTGAGGAGGGTCTCGAGATGCAGTGTGAAAAGTGCCAGTCAGAAGTCCCGGAGAACGAAATTTACGTGCATGCGGGGAGAAAACTGTGTGAGGATTGCTACGTAGAGGCGCTGTCCCGCCCCGTGACCTGTGATCCGGGCGCCGTATCGGCGGCGCGAGCCAGCCGTGACCTGCAGGGACAGAAGGGAACACAGGGTATCACCCCCCTGCAGAAAAAAATGTATGACTACATGAAGGAAAAGGGCAAAGCAACCCGGGAGGAAACGGCCGAGTATATGAATATCCCCTGGGAAGACCTCGAAAAACAGTTTACCGTCCTGCGCCACTGTGAACTGATGCGGGCCTTTAAAGATGGGGATAAAGTCTATTTGACCCTGATGGAGAATTGATGTTTCCTGGCCGGGACACTCATGACTTTATTCGTGAGTTAGATCTAGCGGGAGTTTACGAATTAGCAACTAACAAATCACTACAAACCTTGCACCACAAGGATTTCATGCTTCGAAAGTGTATTACCCTCTTAACGCATATTGATTTATGTTCAGCACATCCAGCATCTTCTTTTGCTCGGGTTCCATCTTGGTCAGGGAGAAGGATTCCCGGTCTTTCTTGGATGCATACCATGATTGTGCAGGTTTCGCTGCAACAGGCAACACAGGCGTAGCGCCAACACACAGTAGAAGGCATGGACCCTGATCTTCTGGTCGGTCCAGTGGTAGATGGGACGAAGCCCCAGGAACTTGGTGTTTTTCATCTGCCTGAAGGCGTCCTCGATATGGTACTGTGACCGGTATGCCGCCACGATCTGTTCATCCGTCCAGTGGTGATTGTCCGTAAACAGGATCGTCTTACCCAGGAAGCGCTCCTGGATCTGCTCCAGCTTGGCGCCGTTAAAGGCGAAGGCAAGATGGATGCCGTCAGGACCGGAAGTTATCGAAACATCGAAGATCTCCGCCATGAATTCGGGACTCAGGATTTCGCTTGCACGCTTCTCCACGGAGTTCACCGTCGGCTTGAGCCCCCTGGTCACCTCACCGGTGATTCTTTTAAGGAGGGAGCGCTGGAGGGCGCCGAGCGAGATGGCGCATTTCTCGATGTTGCGCATGATCCCCTGCATCTGCCCGGAGAGCAGTTCCGGGTTGTGGACGACCAGCACGGTCATCTCTTTACCGTAAGCCTGGCGCCGGAGACGGTAGGCGGTCACGCCCTGGTAGCGCTGCTCGGAGACCGGACTGTACTGCTTCTTATCGATCTCCAGCAGGTCTTTATGCTCGCATCCCTTGAGCGAGCCCACTACGTGAAAGGAGGAATCATCCTCAAATACACGCTCAATGTTCGGTCCCGAGTTGTTGCCTTTGTCAAAGACCAGTGTCACACTGCGAGGTTCACCGCAGATCCTGGCAAAGCGTCCTTTTAGCTTTGTGAGCGCCCTGTCAAATTCTACGGAATCGCTCCTGTTGCCGGGATAGACCTCGTGAAACAGCGGGACGTTGAAGTCCGGGGTCACCATCATCGCCAGGCCGATGATCTTCAGGTCAAAACGCTTCTCCTTGGAGTGGCCGCGCTGGGCAAGTTCGCTTTCCGACTCTGTATCTATGTAGGTAAAGAAGTTGGTGGCGTCGTAGATCAGGCAGTCCGTTGACAGGTGGTACTTGTTGACGATCAGTTCGGCGAAGGCGTCTTCAAAATTCTCTATGGATTCATCTGAAAGCAGGCTCATGTGGTCCCAGAAACGCTGGCTCGAAAGCATCCTTTTGTCTGCGGGAAGCAGTCTGGTCAGCATCGTCCTGGCGTACCAGTCGGCTATCTGCAATTTGCTGGTGGGGGCAACCGCCCGGTTGATGGCGGCGATCAGCATGTAGGCGCCGATACTGAGATCCTGGTTGCGTTTCCTGGCGTACTCGTCGATCAGTTCAACTACCCTCAGCTCTCTGGCAATCTCGTACAGGGCGCAGACCGCCCCGAACTCCATGGGGATGCTGTATTTGGGTGTATCGAGATTAGTGCTGCGTGAACACTTCTTGGCAATCTCCTCGGCACGTCCGAGGTACTGCTGGTGGACTATTCTCGGCTTGCCGTCGATGCGGGCGGATTCCACCAGGTAGTAATACAACTGGTTCTTCTTTTTCTTCTTGATGATGGTGGCCACGGGACTCCCCCTTGTCTATAGTAGGGTAATACATTTGGCTACCATCTCTGTTATTTCGTTCCATCACCTTCTTATGCTTGATGATTGACGTTGCGGGTTTCAGCATCTTTGCTGCCTCTCATCCCTCGCTCCTGTTAAACGGCAGGGGCCCGCTCTCTTTCCCTGCCAGTAACCGCATCGATTTGCCGGCTAGTGGGTAGAGATGGCGGAATCCCGTGGTAGAAAGAAGTTGGCCTGTCCTCATACACGCCATTTAGTCCAGCAGGAGAAGCGCAAAATAGTTCCAATGACCGTAGGTCTCTTTTTTAGTATCTATATCGAAGTCATTATCCCTTGCGGTTTTAAACACATCGATACCGCACGCTTCCATACATAGGTCTAATAACAGTAGTTTACCAGTTGATATATAGTAGATCAACATTAAAAACCGATTTATGAAAAAGTAGGATAATCGTGATCCACATTATAATCCGATTATCCGAAAAAAGTACCGAGGAGTTTGGTGCTCAATCCGGCAGTTGCTACTGCGGTCGCCAGCCTCATGGCCTTGTTTACTTTTGTGTCCTTTGGCCTTGTCCTGCCGAAAAACATCCCGATCGCCATGATTCCTCCTGCCACTGCCCCGCAGTACAGCCCGATCCTCCCATACCAACGGGAAAGCCTGAAGCCATGGCGATTACATCGTCAGACAGCGGCAGGTCGAATTCATCTTTGATCGCCTTGACAATAGCTTCGGAACAGAAGAAGTCGCCATTCCGGTAGTAATCCGCGGCCTTCTGTCGGATTTTGGCAGTGTCGATGTTCTTGTTCAAACAAAACACCCCTTCTCGAAACACCTGTGCTATGTTGCTGTCGCATGTAAATAGCCTAAAAGATTGTAGTTGTATCAACTATATTCTCTCAAACATAACAACTTACTTTCATAAATAATATTCCAAAATCGAAATTTATTAAATGGCTATGATATTAGTTGAACGATTTAAACCATTATGCTAATATTAACATATAAGCAAAAATGAATTGGTGATCCAGCAAAGGGAATGACCAATATTGGCAAGCGCTTTCGTGGTTAAAGTTTGATTATATAATCCAGAAGGGATGCTGATCATGATTAAAACCTGTCAAGCCTGTGCCCTTGCGCAAGAAATGGAGCCGGAAGGAGCCTGTTTCTGTCTCAAGCATGACCGGATCAGAAAGCGGGACGAGACCTCATGGGACTGGGGCTGCTTCTATTTCACCCAGATGCTGCCCAGTGAGGATTACACCCCCTACCAGTACCTGCTTGATCACGGAGACCGAACTGGCCACCAGAAAGTGACACCTGCCCTGCTAGCTGTCCTGGCAGGATGGCGTTATCAATGTCAGAATACCGAGAAAGAAGGCTTGGCATATGTTGAAGCTACTTGCGGATCTGCTGGTCTACCGGGTGATGGGAATTACACCGGCGACCAGGCTGGGCGATTCCTTGGACTTTTTCTTTTACGATACCACGAAGATATTTTTGCTGTTAGCGATCATCATCTTTGTGGTGGCTGTGATCCGCAGCTTCTTTCCTCCGGAGCGGGCACGCAGGCTGCTCGGCAACAGGCGCGAGTATGTGGGGAACCTGCTGGCTGCCCTGCTGGGCATCGTCACTCCCTTTTGCTCCTGTTCGGCGGTTCCCCTGTTCATCGGCTTTATCGAATCCGGGCTGCCGCTGGGGGTGACCTTCTCCTTCCTGATCTCCTCGCCGACGGTCAACGAGGTGGCGCTGGTCATGCTTTGGGGCCTGTTCGGGTGGGAGATTGCCCTTCTGTATGTGGGCACCGGCGTGATCCTGGCTTTTATCAGCGGCATCGTGATCGGGAAGTTGAAATTGGAACATCTGGTCGAGGATTATGTCTACAAAATTAGGATGGGGGAGAGGGAGGAGACTGTTCCCACCTGGCGGGAGCGGTTCGAGTATGCCCGGGACTACACCAAGGATATTCTGAAGCGGGTCTGGCTGTTCGTAATCGTCGGTATCGGCCTGGGGGCGCTGATTCATGGTTATGCGCCGATTGACTTCGTTGTCAAATATGCCGGACCTGCCAATCCCTTCGCGGTGATCATCGCCGTCCTGATCGCCATCCCCTTGTACTCCAACGCTGCCGGTACGATCCCTATCGTGCAGGCCCTGGTGGGCAAGGGGATGCCCATGGGCACGGCCCTGGCCTTCATGATGGCCGTCGTGGCCATCTCCACGCCGGAGATGATCATCCTGCGCAAGGTGATCAAGCCGAAGATGATCGCCATCTTTGCGGGCATTATCACTGTTGCCATCATCTTTATCGGCTACCTGTTCAATTTCATCTTTGCCCATCACCTGCTGGGAGCCTGAAGTGGATTTGTAATAACTCGTTGGAGGTGTTAAAAAATTAAACAAGAACTCTATTTTCACCGCGCCCGGGTGGTCAAAGCCCTGGCGCACCCGCTGCGCTTGGCGATCATCGACCTGCTCAGCGCCGACGAGGAGCGATGCGTCTGCGAGCTGGTGGATGCCCTGGATTGTGACCAGCCGTCACTCTCGAAGCACCTGGCCATCTTGAAGAATGCCGGGGTGATCACCTCCAGCCGGGACGGGACGAGGATGCTGTACCGGCTCTGCACCCCCTGTATCAAGAACTTTTTCGACTGCATCGACCGGGTGCTGAGGACAGACCTGAAGATCAAGGAGCAGGAGCTGGCGGCGCTGGTCATGCCTGAGAATGAGGCAGAAAATAACTAACAGAGGAGGATTACCGGTGGACATCGAGGTTTTAGGGACTGGCTGCGCCAAGTGCAAGAAGCTTGAGGAAAACGTGAGGGGCGCGGTGGCTGAGCTGGGGATTGAGGCAACGGTCACAAAAGTTGAAGACATAGCCAAAATCATGGAGCATGGTGTGATGAGCACGCCGGGGGTCGTCATAGACGGAGTGGTCAAGGGCGAGGGCCGTATTCCCAGTCAACAGGAGATCAAGAACTGGCTGCAAGGAAAGTGATCCAGCCAGTCCCGGGAGGGGGGTTTGATAATGGAGGTCTACCTGAACAATGCCGCCACGTCCTGGCCCAAGCCAGAATGTGTCTATGGGGCGGTGGATAATTACCTGCGCCATCATGGGGCCAGCCAGGGACGGGGGAGCTTCAAGCGCAGCCAGGAAGCAACCAATATCATCGAAAACTGCCGTCAGAATCTGGCCCGCTTGTTTAACGTGGACGATCCCAAACGCTTCGTTTTCACCAAAAATTGCTCAGAGGCCATCAACCTGGCGATCAAGGGGCTCCTGCGCCCTGGCGACCACGTGATTACCGGCAGTATGGAGCATAACTCGGTCTGGCGACCCTTGAAGACGCTGGAACAAAAAGGCGTCATCTCTCTGACCCAGGTAATCTGCAATCAGCAGGGTGACATCGATCTGGCTGATGTTGACCGGGCGTTCACTCCAAAGGCTCGGCTGCTGGTCTTCATGCATGCATCCAACGTCACTGGCACGATCTTCCCGGCGGCGGAACTGGCCGGGATCGCCCATGCTCACCACGCTTTTTTCCTGCTCGATGCCGCCCAGACTGCCGGTGTCTACCCGATCGACGTCGGCGGCCTGGACCTGGATCTGCTGGCCTGCAGCGGGCATAAGGGACTGCTGGGACCGCAAGGGACAGGGGCACTCTACGTCTCGCCCGGGCTGAAATTGCAACCGCTCATGGAGGGCGGCACCGGAAGCAGTTCGCTCTCTCCTTACCAGCCGGATGTGCTGCCTGATCGCTTCGAGACTGGAACGCCCAACGGTCCCGGTCTGGCTGGATTGGGGTCGGCAATAGAGTTTATCTTGAGCACCGGGATCGATGCCATCCGTCAGAAAGAACATCAGTTGACAGCCCAACTGCTGGAGCAACTCAGCCATATACCCGGCATTATCATCTACGGCCGCAACGACCCCGATCACCGGGTGGCGGTGGTCTCCTTTAATGTGTCAAGGGTTAATCCCGAAGAAGTGGGCGCGGTGCTCGACGAAGTGTTCAACATTATGGTCCGCACCGGGCTTCACTGTTCCCCCCAGGCGCACCGGACAATCGGAACCGTTGATTATGGAACGGTCCGCGTCAGTCCGGGCTTCTTCAACACATCGGAGGAAATCGATTATTTCATCGATGCCGTCAGGGAGATTGCAGCAAAGGCCGGGCAGACCAGTTTTCCCCAGAGAGAGACTGAGGCGGTGTCAACAGGGGACTTCGTTCCGGGCTACAAGATCCATCGTACATCTCCCTGCCATGCAGACCCGAACAAGATCAGGACGATTGCCCTCCTGCCGCGCAATGTCGAATCACTGCTGCCGTATTTGAACGCCGTGCTGAGGGGCAGCTATCACGAAGAAGGAAAAACCTTTACCTTTTCTTACGAAAAGCGACCGGTG
>JBEKFU010000051.1:0-38874 GCA_050013155.1 Thermacetogeniaceae bacterium
GCGAAGATTATCATGGACCACCTGAGAAGTATCTGCACAGACATCGGCATGACCCTGGTCATCAGCTTGCACCAGGTAGATATGGCTCTGAAGTATACCGACCGAATTATCGGCCTTAACAGGGGAGTAGTGGTTTTTGACGGGACGCCGGGCGAACTGACCAGTCAGCGGAGTGCGGAGATCTATGCCAGGGAACCCAAAGATGTAAATATTAATCTGGGAGAGAGAAATGCAAGCTGATGTTTTCACCAGGCGCAGGAACAACGCTTTGATCTTCTTTGCCTTGCTAGCTATCCTGACGGCAGGCTCGATCATCATCACCCAGTACGATGTGCAGAAAGGGTTCACCAGTATCGCCAGGGCCTTGATCTGGGGAGCGTCCAACTTTTATCCCGATGCCGGGTCGCTCACGAAACTGCCCGATATTTTGGTCAAATTGCGGGAAACGGTGCTGATGTCTATCGCTGCAACCAGCGTAGCTGCGATCTTTTCCCTGCTCTTGGCAGTGGCCGGATCGCGCACCACGAGGATATGCAGCTCGTTTACCGTGATCGCCAGGGGAATCGCCTCATTCTTTCGCAACGTACCTCTGGTGGCCTGGGCCATGATTTTAATGTTAGCATTCAGCCAAAGCTCGTTAACAGGTTTTCTGGCCTTGTTTTTTGGTTCGCTCGGATTTCTGACGCGTGCATTTATGGAAACGATCGATGAAGTTGGCGAGAACACAGTTGAAGCCCTGAAGTCAACCGGGGCGGCGTATTTTCCCGTTATATTCCAAGCTGTTTTGCCTGCCAGCATGCCCCAGGTGGTCAGTTGGTTATTGTTCATGGTTGAAACCAATATTCGTGACGCCACGCTGGTTGGGTTGCTCACCGGCACGGGTATCGGGTTTTCCTTCGACGTCTACTATAATGCCTTCAACTACCATGCGGCCAGCCTGGTGGTGATTGTCATCGTGATCACGGTTCTCATTGTGGAAATGGTTTCCAATGGCGTAAGAAGGGTGATCTTGTGATTGAGATCGAGAGCATAGGTGTAGAGCCGGGTACCCACCCAGCGGCGCCGGGTCCGCTGGACCCGGCGCCGCCGCCGGGGCGGGCGTGGCGCGGTAGCCGGAAAAGAGACGGCCTGAGTCTGAACATGGCCAAGCCACTTGACAAGGCTGCTCTTGCTATCCGCCTCACTTTGCTGGTATTGGCAGTAACGACAATCTATGCCTTGCTGACGATGGATGACCAGAGTATCAACATACTGAAAGCGATCCTCGATACTCTGAGTAATTTTAAGACGATTTTTTTCCAGCCATACTCACAACACTTTACTGTGTGGCAGGCCTTCTGCGAAATAGTGATTACTTTAGGGCTGGCATTTCTGACCACTTTGTTCGGCGGCGTGATCGCCCTCTTTCTGGGCCTTATGGCCGCGCAGAACTTGTCCCCTAAATGTCTCACAAATGTTATCAAAAGTTTTGTTGCTTTCATCCGGGCAGTTCCAACGATCCTCTGGGTTTTGATTTTTGCGGTGGCTGCCGGGTTGGGGAGTACGGCGGCGGTAATCGGTCTGACTTTCCACTCGGTCGCCTATTTGACCAAGGCATATTCCGAGTCTTTTGAAGACTTGGACCGGAGTGTGATTGAAGCGCTAATGGCCACGGGCGCCAATTGGTGGCAAATTGTTTTTCAGGCGGTAATACCGTCCATGGCTACCTATCTGCTGTCCTGGACGTTCTTGAGGTTTGAAATAAACTTCGCCAATGCCGTTGCCATGGGCGCCGCCGCCGGAGCAGCCGGGATCGGCTTTGACCTGTTCATGGCCGGCGAGTATTACTTCAACCTGCATGAGGTGGGCCTGATCACATATTTCATCTTGGCTTTTGCCATTGTCTTGGAGATGCTGGCCACAAATATGAAGAGTAAGCTCCTGAAAAAGGCTTGATGATCGGGATAATAGCCGTATACTCATTGCTCATTACTCATCACTCGAAAAATTGTTGACAAGGAGATGAAGGCAGTGGAACCACAGGAGATTCTGGCCGAGGGCAGGTTGGATGTATGGCAGCAGTTAACCGCTGCGATCGAAGCCAGGCATAATGTGAAGACAGTCAAGGCGCCGGAGACCTGCCTGGCGATGATGCAGGCGGTGGATAGCGTGGGAGAGACCCCTTTCTACCTGGGCGAGGTGCTGATGTGCGAAGCGGCTGTCAGGGTCGATGGGGTGATCGGTTACGGTTTTGCCCTGGAGGATGATCCGGAACGGGCCTGGTGCCTGGCGGTGCTTGATGCCGCCCTGGCCGCCGGACTGCCTGAAGGGCGGGAGATCAGGGCGGCCATCGATGGCGAGGGAAGGCAGTTGCTGGAGGAACGCCGCCTGGTGCAGGATCTGGTGGCCGGCACCATGGTGCGTTTCGCAGTGATGGAGGGTCAGTGATGGGCACAAATCTGGAATCTAATTTTGATCAGGTGTTCACGTCGCAGCAGATCTACCGCCTGCTGCTGGATGCCATGGCCCGCCCCGGCAAGATCGTGACGCTGGCCAGGCTGGAGATCGATCCCCCCGAGGGGCTCTCCTGGTCGATCGCCGGCCTGGCTTTCACCCTGCTCGACCAGGAAACAACCTTCGCCGCGCTCCCGGACCATGAGTCCTGGGGCCACTACCTGTGTCTGAACACAGGCAGCCGGCAGGCAGCGGTATCTGAGGCGGAGTTCATCATTATTGACGGCAGGGTTGACCTGCCGGAGCTCCTGGTAGTCAACCGGGGTGATCTGCTCTTTCCTGACCGGGGGGCGACCCTGATGGTCATGGTGTCGTCGGTCGGCGGCGCCGGTGCTGACACCAGGCTGACCCTGCAGGGACCCGGTATACCCGGCCAGGCGAGCCTGACTTTAGGCGGCCTGTGCCCGGGCAACCTGGAGCGGGTGCAGACCCTGAACAGGGAGTTTCCCCTGGGAGTTGACCTGATGATCAGCGATAACCGTGGCGCCCTGGTCTGCATCCCCCGCTCCAGCGCCATCACAGCGGAGGTGAATGGCTGATGGGATACGTGGCAGTAGCCGGCGGTGAAGAAGCGATCACCAACGCCGAGGCGTTAGTGGCTTTCTACAGGCTGAAGGGGGGATCGACGCCCGTCCAGGTGCGCCAGATCCGGGAACAGATGCGGCTGGCGGTTGACAAAGTGATGAGCGAGGGCTCTCTGTATGCCCCCGGCATCGCTGCCCTGGCCCTCAAGCAGGCGGAGGGGGATGGGATCGAGGCCTCCTTTATCGTTCGGGCCTACCGGGCGACGCAGCCGCGGCGCTACGTCTCGCTGCCTGTCGACACCCGGCAGATGAGGGTCATCAGGCGCATCAGCGGCGCCTTTCAGGACGTGCCCGGCGGTCAAGTCCTGGGTCCGACCAGGGATTACACCCAGAGACTGGTGGACTTCGCGCTGCTTGGGGAGACCCCGGAACTCGCGGCCGGCTTTTTTAAGAAGATCGGTGTCCAGACGTCTACACCCCCCTTGCCGGACACCTTTCCCAAGGTCATCGACCTGCTGCGCCGCGAAGGTTTGATGGCGGAGCCCGGCGATCGGGACCGGGCACTGTCCGATATCACCCGGGAGGCTATCTCCTTTCCCTGCAACCGATCGGCCAAACTGCAATCCCTCGCCCGGGGCGAGACCGGGGTGATGATGGCGCTAGCCTATAGCTCTATGCGCGGCTTCGGAGACATCCATCCCTACCTCGGCGAACTGCGGGTGGGCACGGTACCGCTCTTCATCAACCACCGGGCCAAGAAACACCCGGTGTACCTCGGGCCGGTGCTGGTGACCGAAGCGGAGATCATTTCCGGACAGTACGAGGACGACCAGGGCATACCGAAACTGACCCTGGGCTACGGGCTGTGTTTCGGCCACAACGAGCTGAAGGCGATCGCCATGGGGGTGCTCGATCAGCCCATTGGAAGCTGCCCCATTACGTGACCTTCCAATCTACCCTGGACCGCCTGCGCCGGACTCAAAAACTGAAAGAGGAGGCGGACACTCTTGAGCGTGAACCAGAACCGGAAACACCGGGGCTATAACTTTGCTTTTCTGGACGAGAACACCAAGCGGGAAATCCGGCGCAAGCTGCTCAAGGCGGTCGCCATTCCCGGCTACCAGGTGCCCTTCGCCTCACCGGAACTGCCCATTGCCCGTGGTTGGGGCACCGGAGGTTTACAGATCACCATGGCCATCATCGGCCCCGGGGATGTCTTGAAAGTGATCGATCAGGGCTGCGACGGCAGCGTCAATGCGGTCAACATCCGTAAACTGCTGGTTAAGACCACCGGTGTAGCCACTACCTTCGACACCAACGCTGCCAGTATCATCCAGACCAGGCACCGGATCCCTGAGGAGGCGATGCGCCAGGACCAGATCCTGGTGCTGCAGGTGCCGATCCCAGAGCCGCTGCGCTATGTTGAGGCCAGCGAGGCGAAGACCCGGGAGATGCACGGGGAGATGGACTACAGCCGGATGTGGGTCTACCTCTACGAGAACATCGTGCAGTACGGAGAGATCACCACCGGGGCGCGCTACCCCTCATTGGTCAACCGGCGCTACCTGATCGATCCCTCGCCGATCCCGCGCTGGGATGTGCCCAAACTAAACCAGGCGGAGACGCTGTATCTCTTCGGGGCCGGCAGGGAGAAGAGAATCTACGCCGTACCGCCGCACACACTGGCCGAGCCTCTGGAATTCGAGGACTTCCGCTTCCGGGTGGAGGATTTCACGGGGCGCTCCTGTATTCGCTGCGGCGCCACTGATACCTACATGAACGAGATGTACGATAGCTCCAGCGGCCGGAAGCTGTTTGTCTGTTCGGACAGCGGCTACTGTGACCGGCGTCGGGAACAGTCGGTCACGCAAAACTTGGCTTGCGCCGAGCCGGCGGGGCACCCTCTGGGTCGGGTACCCCCGAAGGCGGAAGCCTTGATTGCGCCGATCCAGGAACGTAGTCGCTCTTATCCTACCGCTTCAAAAGAAGCGGGGGTATTAGAGCAAGTAGTTATCGAGGGAAAGGAGGCCCGGTGATGGCTGCAACCGGAGAGAAGGTACTCGAGGTGAGGGGCCTGACCATGCTCTACGGGACGGGTTGCCCGCACTGCCTGCCCCTGACCGGTCCTGATGCCGGGACCAACATCTGTCCACAATGCCACACTATCGTAGCTTGCAACAACATCAGCTTTGACCTGGAGCAGGGGGAGATCCTGGGGATCGTGGGGGAGAGCGGCTCCGGCAAGAGCACCCTGTTGCGCTGTATCTATTTCGACGAGGAGGCCGCGGCGGGAGAATGCTACTTCACGGCCTTCGGCGATGGCCAGACGGATGCCTTCACCCAGACCGGCCAGGCCCGGCGCCACATCCGGAGCCACCTGCTGGGGATGGTCTATCAGAATCCCCTGATGGGGATCAAGCCCCATTTCACCGCCGGCGGCAATGTGGCGGAAAAGCTGCTGACGGCGGACGTCTATAACGTCGCCCAGATCAGGCAGCGGGCGGCCACCCTGTTGCAGCGCACCGAGGTGCCCCTGTCCCGGATGGATGACTTTCCGGCCAACTTCAGCGGCGGCGAGCAGCAGCGGGTGCAGATCGCCAAGGCTCTGGCCAACAATCCGCCGGTGCTGCTGTTAGACGAGATCACTACCGGCCTGGACTTGTCGGTACAGGCCCGGGTGCTCGATCTGATCAAGGAGATCCAGCGCGACCTGGGGATCGCTATGATCGTGGTCTCCCACGACCTGGGCGTGATCAGGCTGCTGGCCGACCGCACCGGTGTGATGCAGCACGGTCAGGTTATAGAGTTCGGGCTCACTGACCAGATCCTAGAGGATCCGCAGCACCGGTATACTCAGTTGCTGGTACATTCAATGCTCTAAACAAGTAATGAGTTATGAGTAATGAGTAAAAGCAAAAAGCGAAACTTCTACGGGCAGGAGTCGGAAGCCAAACACTTCTTTCGTCTGTAAATTGTTGAAAGCAGATTCGAGTTTCATTACTCAGCACTGAAGTAGTGAGGAGGACAATATGGGCAATGTCTTATCGGTAAGGCAGTTATCCAAGTGTTTTACCTTGCATATCCTGGGCGGAAAGGTGATCGCCGGCTGCAAGGAAATCGAATTCGACTTGAGGCAGGGAGAATTCCTGGGCATCACCGGCCCCAGCGGGGCGGGCAAATCCACTGTTCTCAAGTGCATCTATCGCACCTACCTGCCAACATCAGGCCGGGTGCTCTATACAGGTGAAGATGGCCGGCAGATCGATCTGGCCTGCGCCCCGGAGCGGGAGATGATCCGGTTGCGGCGTCGGGAGATCGGTTATGTCAGCCAGTTCCTGAAGGTCATGCCCCGGGTGCCGGCGGTCGACGTGCTGGCCGGGGAGTTGCGCCAGAAGGGCTGGGAGATGGATGCCGCCCGGCAGCGCGCCAGGAAGTACTTGGAGGTCATGGATATCAACCGGGCGCTCTGGGATGCCTATCCATCCACCTTCAGCGGCGGCGAGCAGCAGCGGATTAACATCGCCCGGGCGCTGATCACGGAGCCGCGTCTGCTGCTGTTGGACGAACCGACCGCCTCCCTGGACATTGTCACCAGGCAGATCGTGATCCGGGTGCTCAAGGACTCGAAAGCTGCCGGGGCCACGATGATTGGCGTTTTCCACGATCTGGATGTCATGGGGCGTCTGGTGGACCGGGTGTTCTGTATCGAGGCTGGCCGTTCCAGCACTCAATGCAGTCCGCCACAAGTCGCAACTGACTTGACACCTGTTCCTGGACACCATTATGATTCTGCTTCTGTTGAGTGCCGCGCGGGTGCCAGTACTGACAGGCGTGGAAGCGGGAGGATCGCCTCCCGGAAGGATACTCTATGAAGCACTCGTTGCTGATCACCAACGGCCAGGTCGTGCTTCCGGACCGGGTGATCGTTCCGGGCGAGGTATTGATTGAGGATGGGGTCATCCTCTATGCAGGCAAGCAGATCGAGAAACACGGCAAGACTGCTCAAAACGTGCTGGACGCCAGGGGTTGCTACGTACTGCCCGGCCTGATCGATCTGCACAGTGATTCCATCGAGAAAGAGCTGGAACCGCGTCCGGGGGCGATCTTTGGTGCGGAAATGGCTTTCAACGAGCTTGAGAAGAGGCTTGTCGGCAATGGCATCACCACCATGTACCACTCCTTCTCCTTTGCCGGGGCCGAGTGGGGCATTCGCAACGATGGGCATGCTGCCAACTGCATGCGCAAGATCGTGGACATGTCCAGCAAGACCTGGCTGATCCGCAACCGCGTGCACCTGCGGTTCGAAATTACCAATGTCCGGGGAGTGGAGACGGTCAGATCCCTGATCGATGACGGCATGGTCGACCTGCTCTCCTTTATGGATCACACTCCGGGTCAGGGACAGTACCAGACTGCCGAGGATTACCGGCGCTACATGGAAAAGACCTACCATCTTCCTTGGAGCCGCATTGAAGAGAACATCGCCGCCAGGGAACAGGGACGGTCACAGGCATCCGCCAATATAGAGCAACTCAGCGCCACCGCCAGGTATAATGAGGTTCCCATGGCCTCACACGACGACGATGATATCGAGCGGTTGGCCTCTTACAGGAACTGCGGCGTCACCATCCACGAGTTTCCGATCAACCTGGCTGTTGCCGAAGCTGGCCGCCGGATGGGAAGCCACGTCTGCGTCGGAGCTCCGAACGTGGTGCGGGACGGATCGACAGGCAAAGGGATGCGGGCCATGGAAGCCATCACCGCCGGGGCAGCCAATATCATCTGCTCTGACTACCACCCTCCGGCTATGCTGCAGGCAGTTTTCAAGCTGTCGAGGGAAGCGATGACCCTGTCCCGGGCAGTATGCCTGGCGTCTCTGGAACCAGCCCGGGCAATAGGCCTGAAGCTCCTGGGAAGCCTGGAGCCGGGACATCTCGGGGATGCCATCGTGGTGAGCCTGAGGGGAGGCATCCCGGTGGTTACCGATGCCGTGGTGGGAGGAGCGCAGGTCTACCGGATCAGCTATTGCAACCAGGCCAGGAGTTCGCCGGCGCGGCCCGGCATTGAGAAGCGGGAAGCGAGAAGTGGGATAAGGGGGTAATCAACTTGCAGGTAGCAGGGATCGCTATCAACGCTGACGCCGTCGGGCTGGACGGCAACCTCAATGTGCTGCGGGAGGAGCTGGATCACCACGCAGGGATCGGCTTTGCCTATGTAGAGATCGCTCCGCACGGGGCTGGTGTGATCCACGGTGGCAGCCTGCACCGGGAGCAGATGAAAAAACTCCTGAAGGTGCTATCTGCCTATCCTTTCAGGTATGTGACGCACGGCCCGAATCCGCTGAATCTGATGGATCGGGAGCATCTGGAACTGGAGAAGCGCCTGTTTAGGTCCAGCCTGCAGTTCGCAGGGGAGACCGGATCCGGGGTGATGGTCTACCACGCAGGGCGCTGGCTGCCCGAGGAGCAGTTCCAGTTGCCGGATATTGGGATGCCGGAGCCGGATCAGCAAAAAGTTATGTGGGAACTGGAACGCACGCTGCTCCAGGAGATGGGCGTCTTGGCGGAGCAGTACGGGGTGACCATTGCCGTGGAAAACGCCCGCCCCTATCTGGATGCCAGTCCGTATTGCTACGGCGAATTTCTGCAATCCCTGGCGGAGATGATCGTGCAGGTCAACCATCCCCGGGTGGGGATCACCCTGGACCTGGGACACGCCTTTCTGGCCTCCCGCCATCATGGCTACAATCTATTGGATGGGGTGGAGGCGGTGCGGCCATATATCAGGCACATCCACCTGCACGACAACTATGGGCGCTGCTGCGCCTCCTATGAGAAGAGACAGGGCGAACTGCTGGCCACCGGCCGGGGCGACCTGCACCTGCCGATCGGCTGGGGAGAGGCGCCGGCCCGGGAAGTGTTCGCCCGCCTCCAGGACTATCGGGGCGTGGTTACCCTGGAAATCAGGCCGCGCTACCGGGCCTTCTATGAGGAGGCCCTGACAAATGCCCGGGCGCTGCTGGCGGATTTAGACAGATTGGAGATACGGTGATCAGGTAGTGAAGGAATCAAGATTGTCGGAGGTTCCGCCATGAACATAACCGATCTGGTCATCAGGCCGGCCACCATCCAGGACCTGCCAGCGATCCTGGCCCTTTATTGCGGTCTTGACGCTGCCTACGGGCGGGACCTGGATGAGGACGGGGTTGACGACCTGGAATTGTGGCAGCAGGTAATAGCCGATACGAGGCAGCAAGTGCTGGTTGCAGAGCAGGGCGGGGAGATTGCCGGCTCGATCACCCTGATCATCGTCCCCAACCTGGGGCACCGGGGAAAACCCTGGGCAGCGGTTGAAAACGTTGTGGTGCTGGAGCGTCGACGCGGCCAGGGCGTGGGAACCGCCCTGATGTCCGAGGCAGGCCGCATTGCTCGCAGGCGCGGCTGCTACAAGATTGTTCTGACCACCAACCTGGCGCGCCGACAGGCGCATGGGTTCTACCGCAGCCTGGGCTGGCAGCAGACCCATGCCGGCTTCTCGCTCCATTTGACGCGTTCAACTCCCTAAGCAACTCGCTTCGCTCGGGGATTCAGTGGGGGTCTGCACCCCCACTGAATTAGAATACAAGCTAAGCTGCCGAATTCATCTCCCGCTTGTAGAAGCGGGAGACTTCTTCGGTTAATTAAGATTGTGTGACTTTTAGGATCCTGTTTTGCTTGCGGCTAAAGACCTGGCAGAAGATCCCGGCGCGGCTTAGCGAAAAAAAGTTTGACTCAGTGTAGCGCAACGTCTTACAATAAAGGTAAGACGGGGAGGCGATCAACCTGGACACCGTGACTCTTTCATCAAAAGGCCAAATTGTGATTCCGAAAGCCTTACGCAGCCTGCTCAAACTGTCAGAAGGGGATAGACTCACAATAACGCTTCACCAGAACAGGTTGTTGTTAGAGCCTGTGGATAAGAAGAGACTTGCAAACTGGCGCTCGTGGGAGGGAGTGTTGAAAAATACTCATGCTCTTCAGGATCATGTTGCCGAGCATGCCGAAGAGGTTGACAAATGAAGCAAGCGGTTCTCGACGCCTACGCTATTCTGGCATGGATGCAACAGGAGCCTTGTGCCCCGGTTGTGAGCAACTTGTTTGCCCAGGCGGAACAGGAAGAAAATATTGAGCTTTTTCTTTCCTGTATCAATGCCGGCGAGGTCTACTACAGGCTTTATAAAACGGCTGGTTCAAAGGCAGCCAATGATTTCAAGGAAGCTCTCCTGCAACATAAATTTCCACTAATACTCGTTACTGCCAGTAATACTCGGGTATGGCGCGCCTGTGGTCTAAAAGGGCAGTACCGGATCTCCTATGCAGATGCATTTGCAATAGAACTGGCGATTGATAAGGGCGGGCAACTGGTTACAGGTGATCCGGAAATTTTGGCTCTAGCGGCGCAAGGGGTGGTTGATACCTGCGACCTGACGAGTATTGGAGATCATTCAACTGGGTCTTGGCTTCAGTGGGGGATTGCTCCCCCCACTGAAGCTTAGAGCCAGTTAATACAGTGGCGTAGCCGCTCTTACCTGTGTGCCCGTTTTCCCGGTGTGCCGGCGGGCTTTCAGCCAAGGCGGAGCCTTGAGCCGGCGTTCAGGCCGGGCGTTAGCCATGATGCGGCACATAAATTCGAAGTGAGAGAGGAGCAATGATATGTCCAGGAAGAAGATCTCGTCCAGAGCCCGAATTAAGGGACCGTCTCCTGAGCAGATCAGGAGAAGGAATCTGATCATCGGCATTCTGATCATTGCCGCGGTGGCCCTGGCCGCCACGATCGCCGTCAGCATGAATAGGACGGAAAACCCGGCGTCAAACGTCAAGAGTCCGGCGGCCCCGACGAAGACCGCTAGCAATGGAACCGGCCAAACGGCGGCTGCGTCCAAGCCTGCAACCGCCCAGAGTGCGGCAGCAGGTCAGCAGCCGGTTTTGCCGGCCAACGCCAAAAATGCCCAGAATGCGGCCTCACGTAATATACAAGGTATGACTGTTCAGGATATTAAAGAAGGCACTGGAAAAACAGCAGAAAATGGAGATCTAGTTACCGTAAATTATGTAGGGACACTCACAGATGGAACAATCTTTGACTCGAGTATTGCAAAAAATCAACCATTTACATTTACTATCGGCGCCGGTCAAGTAATAAAAGGATGGGATTTGGGAGTAGCGGGAATGAAAGTTGGAGGAGAAAGAAAACTTGTTATTCCTCCGTCTCTGGGATATGGATCTTCAGGCACTCCAGGAGGCTCTATACCACCAAATTCAACCCTAGATTTTACAGTCGATCTTCTTAAAATTAAGTAAAGAATGCGAATTTGGCCTGGGGAGAGGGAACTATTGTTAGGAACCATCGTCAATGCGGCAGCCATCATTCTTGGGGCGATCCTGGGGAATTTTCTGAAGAGTGGCTTTCCGGAGCGGTTAAAGGCCACACTGATGCAGGCGATCAGCCTGGCGGTGATCCTGATCGGGCTGTCCATGGCCCTGAAGACTCAGAATGCCATGGTGGTCACCCTGAGCATCGTCATCGGCGGCATCATCGGCGAGTTGCTGCGCATCGAGGACTGGCTCAACTCTTTTGGTCTGAAGCTGGAACAGCGCTTCGGCGGCGATGACGGCCGCTTTGCCAAGGCTTTTGTCTCCACCAGCCTGATCTACTGCGTGGGCGCCATGGCGATCATGGGGTCCCTGGAGAGCGGCCTGACCGGACATTACAACACCCTGTTCGTCAAGTCCATCCTGGACGGGGTTTCTTCCATCGTCTTTGCCTCCAGCATGGGGATCGGGGTGGCCTTCTCGGCGCTGCCGGTCTTCCTCTACCAGGGCAGCATCACCCTGGCGGCCGCATACATCAAGCCCCTGCTCACCGACGCCGTCATCCGGGAGATGACCGCCACCGGCGGCCTGCTAATCTTCGCCATCGGCGTCAACATGCTGACGGGCGGCAAGGTGCAGATCAAGGTCGGCAACCTGCTGCCGGCCATCTTTGTGGCCATCCTGATAGTCGTCCTCTTCGCCCACTTTCACATGTAGCCTATCTTTATCCGACACCCGACTTCTTGCTGTCTGATTTACTTTTCCGACCTCTGATCTGCTAGCCAGGTAGGTGCCGAGCAGGACGATGAGGCCGCCAGCGACGATGTATAGGCTTGGCAACTGCCGGTAATAGACGGCGACCATTACGGCGGTCAACACCGGGATCAGGTAGATGTAAGCGGCAGCGGTGACCGCCGGCACCCGGCTGAGGGCGAGGTTCCAGATCAGGTAGGCCAGGGCCGAGGCGAACAGCCCCAGGTAGAGGATGTTCAGCCAGATTGAAAGGGTGACCGCGGCAAAGTTGATGGGCAATTCCGCCAGGCTCAGGGGGAGCAGGAACAGGGTTCCGGCGAAGGTGGTGTAGGCCAGCACCGTGGTGGCCGGGTAGCGCTCCAACAGGGTTTTTACAAGGGTGCTGTAGATGGCCCAGGCCAGTCCTGTCAACAGGACCAGGCAGTCCCCATAGAGCCGCATCGGGTTCAGGGCGAACCCCGCCAGGGTGCCATTGGTGGCCACCAGGACCGAACCTGTCAGGGCAATGGCGATGCCCAGGGTTTGCAGAAGGGAGATCCGCTCTTTGAGCAACAGCCAGGCGAGCAGGGCGAGAAACACCGGGGCCATGGCCGCCAGGATAGATGCGTCGGTGGACCCGGCATACCGGAGGCCCTGGTTCTGCAGAAAGTTGTACAGGGTGACACCGGTCAGGCCGCAGGCCGCCAGGCGCAGCCAGTCCTGTCTTCTGATAGGCGGCTGGTGCGTATACAGCATGTACAGCCCCAGGGCCAGGCTGGCCACCAAAAAGCGCAGGAAGGCGATGGTGTTGGGGGGCAATTGCAGGAGCACGACCTTGATGTTGATGAAGGTGCTTGCCCAGATGGCGGCAGTCAGGAACAGGCCAAGGCGATAGGTTGCCGCCCCGTACCGGCGCCGCGGCTTTTGATCGGGACGCCGTTGTGGTGAGGGGATGATTACTGACGACTCGGGCGCTGTCACGGTAAAGCTCCCTCCGGCTTAGTTGCCCTGTTTACCAGATGACTACCCGCTCTAATGCCCCCGCTTCTGAAGCGGCGGGATAAGAGCGGATACGTCACTGTATTAACTAGTTCTAAGCTTCAGTGGGGGAAGGCAAGCCCCCACTGAAGCTTAGAACTAGTTGAACCGGCGGCTTGGGATTTCACTCGTCCGGCGGCTGAGCAGCAGCAGGTAGAAGACGGCCATGGCGAACAGGATGGTGGCGGAGGCCGCGAAGGTGGAGTGAAAACCGTAGGTGTCTCCCAACTTCCCGCCGACCACGGGACCCAACGCCATTCCCAGGCCATCGATGCTCATGAAGATGGAGTAGAGGCTGCCTCGCACCGAGCTGGGCATCAGGTGCGCCAGCAGCCCGTTCCAAGATGGCAGGATGAAAGCGTAAGAGATACCCAACAGGATGCAGTAGGGATAGATCAGCAGTGGCTTGGGGTAGCGGGAGATGGCCAATAGCAGCGCTCCGGCCAGGAAGAACCCCGTCACCAGGAACAGGCGGTACCCGAGACGGTCCACCAGCTTCCCGACCGGTACCATGAGGGCGATCGTGATGGCGCCGACAACAAGGATAAGAAAGCCGTAAGCAGTCTGGTCCAGGCCGTAGACTCCCCTGATGAAGGGGAACAGCAGCGGCACCAGCATGCTTATGGCCAGGGTCTGGGCGAAGGCCCCCGGCAGCAGCACCCGGAGGTTCCAGACCTCCCGGATTGTCTGGATCAGGTGGCGCCTGGGACCAGACACCCTGTTGGCGCGCTTCCTGGAGATCCACTTGCGGATGTTGAAGGCCATCAGGACCGGGATGCAGAAGATGCATAGCAGGACCGTGATCAGGAACCTTGGCCCCAGGTGGAAGAGCAGGTTGATCAGGACAAACCCCGATCCCATTCCCAGCAGCCAGGCCACGAAGATGGAGCTGAGGGTTCCGGCCTGTTCATCGCTCGGGGAGTGCTCTACCAGGGTGCTCACCACTGCCGGCCAGACCGGAGCGCAGCCTAGCCCGAAGAGGATTGCCCCCAGCAGCAGGACCGCCCCGGACCTGCTCCACAAAAAGGCGCTGAGCCCCAGCAGGGCGCAGGGAAGGCTGATCAGCAGGGTCCTCCGGGGGCCGAAATAATCCACCAGCCAGCCGGCGGATGGCTTGGCAAGGGTATCGGCGCCATACATGGCGGAGATGATGGCGCCGCTCAGGAAGACGGTGATCCGTAAGTGGTGGGGTGTGTAGACGGGAGCCAGGTGGGGGACGTAGATGGGAACCAGGGCAATGAACATGGCGCCCCGCACGAACTCGACCGAACCGATGAGGCTGAGGAGGATCCAGTAAAAGCGCCGGAAGTATGCTTCTCTATGGCCATTGCCCATCCGCTGATAATCTCCTACAAGTGGGACGTGTGGGGCGTGAGGTTAGGGGTGAGATTTCTCACTTCCGCGCCCGCCAGGGCGGGCACCCGCTCACTTCTCTTAAAGCCGGCGCGTTGCCGGGATATTCTCCGGCCAGCAGCGACAGCAGGATCCTGGCAGCCATATTGGCGGCTTCTGGGCGCCCCGCAGCCCGCGCCCCGGAACACAGGGCTTCATAGAAATGCTTTTGGGTCAGGATGAGGTGTAGCTTCACCCTCAGCTCTTTCAGGTCGTAAACCGTCAGCGCCGCTCCCGCATCCAGCAAGTAGCGGGTGTTTTCCATCTCCTGGCCGGGGATCGGGCGGTAGATCAGCATTGGCAGCCCCACGGCCAAGGCCTCGGAGATGGTCAGACCCCCGGCCTTGGTGATGAGTAAATTGGATACCGCCATGAACTCCTCCACGTTGTCGACAAACTGGTAGGCCTTGAACAGCTTGCTGAACTTGCCTGCCTGCTCTTTCAGGTGCTGATAGAGCCCCTTGTCCTTGCCAGTTATCACCAGTGCCTGCAGGGGCAGGGGGAACTCGTCCAACATCTGGCAGAGAGCCGGGATCCCCCGCAGCATTCCTACCGCGCCGGTCATGACCAGGATCACCGGGATCTCGGGCCTGAGCCCGAATTTGACATACAAGGCCTCCCGCGAAGGTGTCTGGGCGAATTTGAGATCGATGGGGATGCCGGTAACGAGAATTTTGGGATCGGGCACTCCTTGATAGATCAGCCCCTGGCGTACATGCTCGGAGCCCACCAGGTAAAGATCTGTTTCCGGATGCACCCATTGGCTGTGAATGGTGTTGTCGGTGATCACAGTGACCAGCGGGGCCTCGAGCAGGCCCAGCCGCTTGATGTAGGAGATGACGCCGGCCGCCATGGGATAGGTGGCGACCACCAGCCTGGGCGAGCGCTCTGCCAAAAAATCAAGGATCTTCTCGAGGCCCATGTTGGTGAGGTGCTTTTCCATCAAGGTGTCCAGTTTCAGGTTATCCGTTACCCGGTAGAAGTATCCATAAAGGGCTGGCGTGTTACGGACTGACTTGGTATACGTGAACCTGGTTAACCTGTTGATGGCCGGGCTGATCAGTTCCATGAAGTCGACGATCTCGGTTTGCAGCTTGTCCTGGCTGGCGTCCAGGGCATTGGCCAGCGCCAGCGACGCTTGCCGGTGCCCACCGCCGTAGCTGGCAGAAAGGAATATTACATCAAGCATTGGCCACTAACCCCCATTTTGGGAACGATGGGCTTCTCTATAATCATATACGCTCAGTATATAATTCATATTAACTTCTTGTAAACTTTTATCACGATGACTACCCGCGGCTGGTAGTAGTAGCCCAGGACACGGGCCAAAGTTGTCTGAGCAAGCCTGTAACTCAACCACCCGGAAACGGGGCCTCGCAGGAGGCAGGCCAAACTGCAGGAGTTGCTCAGAAGCCCACCCCCTTCAGGGGGTTAGGGAGTGTCACATAAAACTTGAACCCTGGTTCACGCCCCCTTCTTATTTATACTTAAATTACTAAAAGTGTCAAGGGGGTCTAACGATGCCACTGCAGAGGAAGCCCCGCCAATTGCTGCGCACCATCAATGCCTGCCTGCGCAACGCGGTACCGAGTTCTTCAGTTGCGACCCTGAGGAAATCCTGGGCGGCCAGGTAGGGCATCTTCTTCAGTGCTTCCCTCGGCGAAACTCCTTGACTTCCCTCCTTCATTACTTTATACTAATAAGTAGGTAAATATTGAGGGAGGTAATGAATATGCCGCTACCTGAGTATGAGAATTGGGCAACGGTAACGGAGAAGGGACAGGTCACCATTCCCAAACCAATTCGTGAAGATTTAGGCGTTCCAAACGGCGGTAAAATCCGCTTCAGAAAAAGATATGATGGCGTAATCGTCGTAGAAAGGCCGACTACCGCCGTGCAAATCATGGGTAGCCTGAAACAATACGCTGACCCCCAAAACCCTGTCAACGCTTACGATGCAAGGGGGCAACGAGAGAATGACAGAACCAAAGAGCTTGGTTATTGATGCCTGTATAATTCTTCGGGCGATATTGGAAGATGTGCCCGAGCAGGCCGTTAAGGTGAATGCATTACTACAAAAAGCTGAGGCGGGTGAAAAAACTCTCTTAATTCCAGAACCCGTGCTTTCAGACGTTGTTTATGTTCTGGATCGCAAGGAAATTCCAAAGGCGGATATAGCCGTGGCCGTAAGGGGTTGGCTGAATTTTCCCGGTGTGGCCTTGCTTGGAATTGATCTTGGGGTAGCCCACACCGCGCTTGACCTATTTGTTGATAAAAATATCAAATGGTCTGACGCCCTGATTGTTGCCCGGATGGTTGAATGGGGCTACACCGAGATATGCACGTTTGACCGTCATTTTGACCGGATACCGGGAATTACAAGGATTGAGCTATAGCTGTGAACCTCCATTATCTTTATAAATTTCACATCAATTTCACATCGCTTACGTGGAGCGGCTGACAACGGCCTGTTCGGAGCCTCGCTGCTGCGGTGGGTGTAACAACTGGGCGTGGTTGATGACCTCCGCCTGGCCGCTCTTGACTGCCTGGAGCAGGGTGGGCACGTCGTGCACCCAACCGGGCAGGCGGTTGAGCACCCGGCCGAGGTGCCGGCTGAAGTGGGCGTCGCTGCCGCCCACTACCGGTAGGCCAAGCTCTGTTGCCAGGGCGGCAACCTGCTGCTTCCTGGCGGCCTCCCAGGCGTTCATCTCCAGGGCATCGAGGCGGCGCAGCAACTCTGAGGGTACGCTCTGCAGGTTCTGATGCGGCCGCAGCGGGTGGGCGCCTACCTTCATCAGGTCGAGGGCCTCGACCGCTTCCAGCAACCGCTCCAGGGGCGGGCGGACACACCCTGAGGGCCAGCCGCCCAGGCGGTCCGGCAGTTCCTTGAAGGATGACGGCGGGCCGTACACCAGGATGTCCCCGCCCTCCTGCACGGTGATCTCCGCCCCCGTCAGGATGGTCATTCCCTCCCACTGCCAGGCGCTCTCCTCCAGGAAGGCAAACAGCTTCCAGTAACTCTTGATGTTGGCGTGCTCGGTGAAGGCCAGGAGACTAACCCCCAGCAACTGCGCCCGGCCGAGAAAGCTGCGCAGGCGCCGCCGGGAGAAGTGCTGCCAGCCGAAGAACTGGGTATGGCAGTGCAGTTCTGCCAGGATCTGCGGCGGTGTCTCGTCAACGGTTGCCATATGAAGGCCTCCTAGTTGGTCGTGGGCCGACCCACCTTCGGCGGGTACCCAACCACACACCTCCAACCACCATTCTTAGGTTGCCTTGATAGAAAGCAGTCGATACTTCAAAGCTCCTTTTCCGACTTCCGGTTTTAGCGCGCCCCCGCTGTGGACCTGGAAGGTCACTCATTCTTTACAATACCTTAACACTTCCTTAACAATCCTCCTGTAACATTATGTCCTAGAAATTTTAATTATTTTGGAGGTGGGTTGTCGTTGTTTAGCGGTAGGAGAGGGTTGGTGTTAGCCTTATCTGTTGTTTTGGCGGGCAGTATTCTATTGTCCGGATGTGCTTCCAAGAGTCAGACAAGCACCCCATCGAGCAGCAGCGGCGGTATCGATTTTACGGTGTCCGGGAGCATTACGGCAGTCGGCTCCTCGGCGTTGGAGCCGCTGGTGGAGCAGGCGGCGGACCAGTTCATGCAAAAGGATCCTAACGCCAAGATCAGCGTGCAGGCGGGCGGCAGCGGCACAGGACTGGCTCAGATAGCACAGGGCAGCATCGATATCGGGAATTCGGATCTTTTTGCCGGCGAGAAACTGAATTCCAGCCAGGCAGCAGGTTTAGTCGATCACAAGGTGTGCGTGGTGGGCTTCGCTACGGTGGTCAACCCCGGTGTCACCGTCGATAATCTTACCAAGCAGCAGTTGCAGGATATCTTCACCGGGAAGATCACCAACTGGAAGGATGTCGGCGGAAGCGATCAGGCGATCACCGTTATCAACAGGCCGACCAGTTCCGGCACCAGGGCGACCTTCAAGAAGTACGCCCTTGACGGCATGGAGGAGGCCCAGGGCATTGCGCTGACCCAGGACAGTTCAGGCGCCGTCGCCAAGTCCGTAGCCGGCACGCCGGGCTCCATCAGCTATCTGGCGTTGTCCTATGCGAGCAGCAACAATACGGTAAAGATGTTGAAGCTGGACGGCGTCGATCCTACCAACGACAACATCACCAACGGCAAATATCCCATCTGGTCATATGAGCACATGTATACCAAGGGAGATCCCCAAGGCCTGACCAAGGCCTTTATCGATTACATGATGAGCGATGAAGTAAAACCGCTGATCCAACAAATGGGCTACATAGTCGGCTCGGACATGAAAGTCTCGCGGAGCAGCTAACCTCCCTGTGCTCCGCATTCCCGGATGCGGAGGAAGTACAAGGTGCAAAGGTCGATGTTCGACTCTTACGAGGTTCGAAAGGGTCGAGCATCGATTTTATAGCAAATCTGGCTTGCGTTGAGCTATAATAAACGCAGACGGAAGCCGTAGTCGTGGTATATAGGAATTGGCTTTTTTAGCCAATTCCTTCTTCAATCGAACCGCGCCCGCAAAGCGGGCACCCGCATCGAACCTCGAGAAGGGTGACCAGATAAGCATGATTAGCGTGAACCTATCGAACAAAATTGGCAAGTATACCACTTTTGTCTGTGCCATTTTGATCATCACCATTACCATGTCGATCATTCTTCTCATAGCCTACAAGGGTCTGGCCATATTTACCAGAGATGGTGTTTCCCTGCACAGCTTCTTCCTCACCTCCAAATGGAACCCTGAGGCGACACCGTCTGAGGGAGGCCCCTTCGTGGGGGCGGCGCCTTTTATCGCCGGTTCAGTGGCGGTGGCCCTGCTTGCCTTGCTGTTCAGCGCTCCATTTGGGATCGGGATTGCGATCTTCATGGCCGAGATATCTACCGGATGGGGTCGCAAGATCATGCAGCCGGTGATCGAGTTGTTTGTGGGTATTCCCTCGGTGGTCTACGGCTGGATCGGGCTCAGTGTGCTGGTACCCCTGATCAGAAACCATATCGGAGGCATGGGATTCAGCCTCCTGGCAGGGGCTATTGTCCTGGCCGTCATGATCTTTCCCACTATTGCCAGCGTCTCCACGGATAGTCTGAGTGCCAACCCGGCCGATATCCGGGAAGGATCCCTGGCGCTGGGGGTGACGCACTGGCAGACAATTTTGATGGTCATGGTTCCTGCGGCCATGCCGGGAATATTAACGGCAATAATCCTGGCGCTGGCCAGGGCCTTCGGAGAAGCCCTGGCTGTCCAGATGGTCATTGGCAACGCCATCAGGATGCCGACCTCCCTGCTGGGCCCCATGCATACCATGACCAGCATCATTACCATGGAGATGAGCAATACGGTCATGGGCACGGTCTCGAACGACGTCCTCTGGACGATCGCTTTCATACTCCTGATCATCTCATTTATGTTTATCATGCTCATCAGGACTATTAACGGGGGGAGGGCGGTAATGAGATGATCAGCCCCCGTAACTCCGAAAGAATAGCCACGGTGATCTTCTATCTGATCGCTCTTCTGGTCTCAGCGTTGCTGGTGGCGCTGATCGGCTACATTTTGTATCATGGCCTGCGGGTGATTAACTGGCACTTCTTGACCGGCGCCCCCAAGCCTTTTCAGGCGGGCGGCGGGATTGGCCCCGAGATCTTCAACTCCCTGATGCTGCTGATCCTGACCTTGCTCTTGACGGTCCCCCTTGGTCTGGGCGTGGGCATCTACCTGTCTGAATTTGCCAGAGAGAGCAGAGCTACCAGGATGATCCGGATCTGCATCGAGACGCTGGCTTCCATGCCTTCGATCGTGATCGGAATTTTCGGGCTGATGCTCTTTGTGACCATTTTCAAATGGGGCTTCTCCGTTCTCAGCGGGGTTATGGCCCTGACGGTGCTCAATCTTCCGGTAATGACCAGGGTAGCTGAGGTTGCCATCAAAAACGTGAGCAAGGATTTGAGGGAGGCCAGCCTGGCTCTTGGCGCCACCCAGTGGCAGACCATCACCAACGTGGTGCTGGTGGCTGCCATCCCCGGCCTGGTGACGGGCATCATCCTGTCTTCGGGACGGGTTTTCGGAGAAGCGGCAGCCCTGCTCTATACGGCCGGAATCACCACGCCGGCGCTGCATTTTAACGATGTCAACCCCTTCAGCAACAACTCTCCTTTCTATCTGTTCAGGCCGGCTGAAACACTGGCCGTCCACATCTGGAAGGTCAACAGCGAGGGCCTGAATCCCGACGCCAGCCAGATAGCCGATGGGGCGTCGGCTATCTTGATCATCATGGTCCTGCTCTTTAACCTGGTGTCCCGGTGGACTGGCAGTTGGCTTTTTAGTAAAAAAACGGGGCAATAATCGAGTAATGAGTAATGAGTAATGAGTAATGAGTAAAAAGATAGAGAACTTCAAGGACTTGTGTGCATGGCAAAAGGCACGGAGGCTTCCGTTGAAAGGAATCGTGGCTTAAATGAGCAATAAACCATCACCCATCACCCATCACCCATCACAGTTTTTTGCTGCAAGCGCGCTGTTTGACTTTGCCGGCCGGGTGCTGCGGGCGGCAGGGGTGGATGAACAGGAGAGCCGGGTAGTGGCCGACAACCTGGTCACTGCAAACCTGAGAGGGATCGACTCCCACGGCATCACCCGCCTGCCCCTGTACGTGGAACGGCTGGAGGCGGGCCTGATCGCCCCTCGCACCGAAGTGGAGCGAGTCCGCCAGACGCCCGGCGCCTGCGTGCTGGACGCCCATAACGGATGGGGCGCCGTGGCCGGGCTGGCCGGGATACGGGAAGCGATCGCCAGGGCGCGCCAGGTGGGGACCGGGGTGGCGGTGGTCAGGCGCTCCAACCACTTCGGGATCGCTGCCTACTATGCCCAGGAGGCGGTGACGGCGGGCATGATCGGGGTAGCCATGACCAACGCCTCCGCCAACATGTCCCCCTGGGGCGGGAGACAGCCCTACTTCGGCACCAACCCGATCTGCGTGGCGGTGCCTGCGGGCAAGGAACGCCCCGTTATCTACGACGGGGCGACCAGCGTGGTAGCTATCGGCAAGCTGGTGTTGGCTGCCAAGAAGGGCGAGCAGATACCGCCCACCTGGGCGGCGGATCAGTCGGGCCAACCAACCACCGATCCCAAGGTGGCCGTGGCTGCCGGGAACCTGTTGCCCATGGGGGGCTACAAGGGCTATGGTTTTGCCCTGATAGTGGACGTGCTGTCAGGAATCCTGGCGGGCGCCGCCTTCGGCCCCCACGTCAGCAATTTGAGGAAGCTGGACGCCCCCCAGAATGCCGGCCACTTCTTTGCCGCCCTGGATATCGGCGCCTTCGCCGACCCGGCAGAGTTCCAGGGAGAGATGGAGCAACTGGTGCGGGAGATCAAGGATTCACCCCGGGCGCCGGGCTCAGAGAGGATCTACCTGCCCGGCGAGATCGAGTGGGAGTTCGAGGAGCGGCGCCGCCGGGAGGGGATCCCGGTGCCTCCGGAGGTGCTGACGGAACTGCGGCAGGTGGGGGGACGCTATGGGGTGGCGCTCGAATAACAGAGGTCAGAGGCAAGCGGTAAAAAAGCTAGAGGAAATACCAGAAAATATTCCGACTTCCGGCATCCGGCTCCTGATTCGGGTGGACGTGCTACCCCGCGGTGGAGGCGCATAAAGATTAGGGAGACCCCTTTTTGAGGGAGGATTTTCCTTGGATAAGCCGATCGAGGCGATCCAGACCCTGATCTTTATGTCGGTGGTGGTGGAGCTGCTGCTCGCCATCTTTCAGAAGTTTGTCAGCAAGCAGGCGGGCCACCTGGTGGTGATCCTGTTCGGGGTCGCCCTCTGCTTCGCTTATCAGGTCGGCATCTTTACCAGCCTTGGCCTCGTGACCAAATACCCCTTTGTAGATTACCTCATCTCCGGGATCATCATTTCTCAGGGCTCCAACGCCCTCTCCCAGTTGTTCAATCTGCGGCACAAGTGAGCCGGCATTCAACGAAGGGCAGTACCGGCCACGCCCTCCTTACCATGCGTTCTCCCGGCACTCGATGGACAAAAAAGTGATCATGTTCAACTAACCGCCAAAGGAGTCTCCCGCTTCTATAAGCGGGAGATGAATTTGGCAAAAGCTTTTAGTCTCCGAATTCAGTGGGGGTGCAGACCCCCACTGAATCCCCGAGCGAAGCCCTGCCAGAAATCGGGTAAGCTAAAACGCAAGTAAAAGCAAGTTTTGGATCTGACAGGAACATCCGGTTGCGATGTGAGAAGCGCCGGGTGTTGGGCCGCGTCCGCTGAGGCGGGCAGGGCTGGCGTCAGGCGGGCGCGGGAAGCGCCTTCGGCATCGCGAAAGTGAACAGGGAGAGGTGTCGAGAGATGACCTTGAATTGGATCGATGTGATCATTCTGCTGATCCTGCTGGCCGGAGTCTGGGGGGGCTTCCGCCGCGGTCTGATCCTCACCGCCGGCGGATTGCTCGGCTTTCTCGGGGGGATCTGGCTGGCCGGGCGCTACTACGTCACTGCAGCCCAGTTTCTCGGGGTGCAACTGGGGCTGGACAAGCTGTTCGCCAGGATCCTGGCCCCCTTTACCGCCAACATTCCGACCGCCATACCAACCATCAAGCTCTTCAGTACGGGATTGTCCAAGGGCTTTCCCGCCTCCTTATGGGTGCCGGTGAGCAATGCCCAGGCGGGTATCTACGGTTCCACAATGGCCCAGTCACTGGCTCTGTCTATCGTCAGACTGATCGCCTTTTTGTTGATCATGATCCTGGTGAGCTACCTGGTCATGATGGTGGCCTCCTTTCTGTCCAGAGCCGTCCACCTCCTGATGCTGGGCGGGCTCGACCGCCTGGGCGGGGTGGGTCTCGGCCTGGCTACCAGGGTGCTGGAACTGGCGGTGGTTATCGGCCTGCTGACTCCGGTGGTGCTGGGTTTGTCCATGGGGATTACGGAACAGGGAGGCCTGCTGCAGTCCTTTTCCCAGGCCTGGCGCCAATCTGTGCTGATCCCGTTCTTCAACGGTACCTGGAACACGGTGGTGGCGCCGGCCCTGAAGAACTTCGTTCAGATGATCTGATCGGTAGCGCATTTGAGAAGTGAGAAGTGGGAAATAGAGGGAGGTGATCGGGATGCGGGAACATGAGCAGCCATCGCCATCGGGACAGGCCCCGGGGCCTCGGCAACCACTCAGGATGACCCAGTATGCCAAGGCGGCAGGCTGAGCAGCCAAGTTGGGGCCGGGCGCCCTGGCGGAGATTCTGGAACACCTGCCCAGGTTCGAGCATCCGGACCTCCTGGTGGGCTGCGGCGTGCCCGATGATGCCGGAGTTTACCGGCTGCGCCCCGACCTGGCCCTGGTACAGACAGTGGACTTCTTCACCCCGGTGGTGGACGATCCCTACACCTTTGGCCAGGTAGCCGCTGCCAATGCCCTGAGCGACATTTACGCCATGGGAGCGACGCCCCTGACCGCCATGAACCTGGTGGCCTTCCCCATCTGTGTCCTGGGGGTCTCGCCGCTGCAGGAGATATTGCGGGGGGGCAGCGACAAGGTGGCTGAAGCCGGGGCGGTGATCCTGGGCGGGCATTCCATCGAGGACGATGAGCCCAAGTACGGCTTGGCCGTCACCGGTATCGTGCACCCGGACCGGATCATCACCAACCGGGGGGCAAAACCCGGGGATTGGCTGGTGCTCACCAAGCCCCTGGGGACAGGGGTGTTGGCTACCGCTCTCAAGGGCGGATTGTTGGATACGGAGACGGAGCATTCACTGGGAGAAGCCATGGCGGCCCTGAACGCCGGGGCGGCCCGGGCGATGCAACGGGTTGGCGTAAATGCCTGTACCGATATCACCGGCTTTGGCCTGCTCGGACATTTGAGGGAACTGGCCTTCAACAGCAGGGTGGACCTGGAGGTTGACGCCGCTGCCGTGATCTACCTGCCCCAGGCCCGAAAGCTGGCCGGACAGGGGATCATCCCGGCCGGAACCTACAGGAACCGGGACGCCCTGGCGCCCTACGTGGAAGTGTCCGGGACAGTGAGCGCCGCCGAGCAGGATCTGTTGTATGACCCGCAGACATCCGGAGGGCTGCTGCTGGCGGTGCCCGAAACCAGGAGAGAGTCACTGTTGGCGGCCCTGCGCCAGGAGGGAATCAGTCGTCCTGGTGTCATCGGGCGGGTGCTTGGCAGCGGTACCGGCAAGATCGTGATCAGAGGGGTATAGGTATCAGATTTCCTGTATCGGACATCCGAATCAGTGATGCCGGGGGTAATCCCCATTAGCGTTAACTTTAAAGTCTGAAACGGGGGATGAGATATGGAAAAGCAAACTGATACGGTAGACGTGCGCGGCCTGACCTGCCCACAGCCGGTGATCCTGACGCGCCAGGCCCTGGAGCAGACGCGGCAGGACCGGATCACGGTCGTCGCCGACAGTGAGACCGCCAGGGACAATATCATGAAGATGGCCCGGTCTCTGTCTTGCGGGGTGGAAGTGGACCGGCGGGGTTCCGATTTCTACATCAGCATCACCAAGCCGGAGGACTTCAGCACCGCCCTGGAGCCCCAGGAGAATTTGCTGTTTCTGGTGGCCTCCGATAGCCTGGGCCGCGGCAGTGAAGACCTGGGGAGGCTGCTGATGAAAAACCTCTTCTACACCATGTCGGAGCAGGGCGGCCTTGGGAAGGTGATCATCTTTGTCAACAGCGGGGTCAAACTGGCCTGCACCGGGTCGCCGGCCCTGGATTTCCTGTTCGAGTTGCAGCAGGACGGGGCCGAGATTTTCGCCTGCGGCACCTGTCTCGACTACTTCAAGCTCAAGGACCAGTTGAGCGTCGGCCAGGTCACCAACATGTACACCATCCTGGATTACTTGCAGAAGGTACCCCGGGTTATCTACCTGTAATACATCCAACGACCAACGGCTATGGGGAAGGGTGAAGCGATATGCTCAGGCTGCTTAACTTCTGGATCCTCCTCATCGCGTTCCTGAACAGTAATATCCAGGTTTACGGCGTCAAGGCCATCAGGATCCTGCTCATCATTGCGGGCCTGATACTGACAGGAAAGGTTGGCAAACGGCTGATCAACGGCCTCATGCGGCAGGGCCGGATTCCCGGAACTTGGAACGAGCGTCGCATCAAGACACTGCGCGGCGTGATTCAGAGCCTGCTGCGCTATACTCTCTACTTCGTCGGGGCAATCATGATCCTGTCGGAATTGAACGTGGATACCCGCTCGATACTGGCGGGGGCCGGGATCATCGGCCTGGCTGTCGGCATCGGTGCGCAGAACCTGGTGCGGGACGTGGTCACCGGGTTCTTCATCCTGTTCGAGGACCAGTTTGCGGTGGGCGACTACGTGACCATCGCCGGGGTCACAGGGACGGTCGAAGACATGGGGCTGCGGGTGACCAAGATCCGGGAGGCTACCGGCGAGTTGAACATCATCTCCAATGGGGAGATCAAGCAGGTGGCACGCCTGCGCACATAGGGGGATGACGGATGGCGCCTCCGGTGCGTTACAGCTTGGGCGATGTGGTACGCATGAAGAAGCAGCATCCCTGCGGCAGCTTCGAATGGGAGATCCTGAGGGTGGGGATGGACTTCCGCATCCGCTGCCTGAAGTGCGGGCGGATGGTGATGCTGCCGCGCCCGAAGTTCGAAAAGAGCGTCAAGGCGCTGGTTAAGTCTGCCTTACCCGACGAAAACCACCGTTTATTTGTCGAAACTGAAAAACGCATGGCAAACGCAACAACAGAGGATTTTATCCGCGATGAAAAAGCCATGCAGGAGTTGGGCGTCAGTGAGACGGATCTGGATGGTACAGACGTGGAATCTTGAATAAAGAGTGTTGTTTTCCGGTGGCAGGATGTGGTACAATCTCAACGTACATCCCTGCCCCCGCGCTGGCGGGGGCCGTCAGTCCATAGGGAGGAGGTGCGTGATTTGCACGCCTACGAACTGCTGTTTATCCTCAAGCCAGATCTTGAGGATGAGGCAACCGCAACCGCCATCGACAAGTATGTCAATCTGATCCAGCAGAACCAGGGCGCCGTCGAGCAGGTCAGCCGTTGGGGAAAGAAACGGTTGGCCTACGAGATCCGGGACTTCAGGGAGGGCTATTACACCCTGATCCAGTTCCAGGGCGTCCCTGCTACTATTAAGGAGCTGGACCGGTTGATGCGGCTTGCGGACGAGGTTCTGCGCCATATGGTTGTGCGTAAAGACGCCGCTTGATAACGGAAGTCATGTACTCCGCATTCCCGGTGTGCCGGCGGGCTTTCCTCCGCATCCGGGCTACGCCCGGCCTGAAGAATGCGGAGCACAGGAGCCAAGGCGGAGCCTTGAGCCGGCGTTCAGGCCAGGCCGAAGGCCTGGATGCGGAGGATGCAAGAGGTCAGAAGCCGGAAAAAGCCTTTCATCTGACATCCGACTTCCGACCTCCGATTTCGGGGAGGAAGAGACTGTGCTGAACAGGATTGTTCTGATCGGAAGATTGACCAGGGAGCCGGAGTTGCGCTTCACAGCCACGGGGACACCGGTGGCAAATTTTACCCTCGCCGTCGACCGGCAGCGTCCTAACAGCCAGGGTGAGCGCGAGGCGGATTTCATCCGGATCGTCGTCTGGGGGAAGCAGGCTGAGACCTGCTCCAACTACCTGGGTAAGGGCCGCCTGGTGGCGGTGGACGGACGCCTGCAGATCAGCAAATACCAGGACAAGGACGGCCAGAACCGCACCTCTGCGGAAGTGGTGGCAGAGAACGTCAGGTTTCTTGACCGCCCGCGTGAGGGTGCCGGAGCCATGCCGGGAGGGCCGGCGGGCGATATGGGCAATGACTTTTCGCCCGGCGATTTCGGTGATGGATTTGGCAGTGAGGAGCCCCCGTTCTGATTCGCGGCTCTTGCTTGAGCACCAGGCACATCACAGGCGGTTGAGAGTCGAGCCGCATGCGGCGCTGGTATGCCTGCGCCAACGGTGCCCCAGGCTGGACCCGGGGTCGTCTGGCGTAGAACTACACACTCTAAAACAGGATTAGAAGGCTTCAGCCTTGGGAGTTTTTAAAAAACAGGAGGTGTCATGCCTGGCTGTGCGTACGAATGCCCGGGCATCAGATTTGATATGCCCGCTAGTCAGGCGGGAACTTGAGAAGAGAACGCGGCAAACGAAAAAAGAAGGTCTGCAGCTTCTGCGTGGACCGTTCCGGCCAGGGAGCCACGATCGATTACAAGGATGTCTACAAGCTGCGCAAGTATGTCACCGAGCGGGGCAAGATCCTGCCCCGGCGGATCTCCGGCAACTGCGCCTTTCACCAGCGCCAGTTGACGGTGGCGATTAAGAGGTCGCGCAACGTGGCGCTGCTGCCCTTCTCGGTCGAATAGACCGGGCAGAGGGCCGGAACACGGTTCAAATACAATACTACGAATTTAAATAAGTACCCGGCACGTTGACAAGTGCCGGTTTTCTTTTTTCCAACATCTTGTCTCTGACATCTGATTTGGGAAGGCTCCAAATCGAGGATGCCAAGGAATATTCTCCTTAGGTCGGAACCAAAATACCAGCGAAAAGAACTCCGGCTTTGCAGGAATCACCTCAAAATTTGCCGAAGTAAAGCCGGTGAAATAAGGTATGGGGACACACCTCCTCGAGGAATGTCCCAATGCGGATGAAAGCAGGGGATGGTGTGGGCTCAATCTTCTACCGGAAGTATAAGCGGATGCTGTTCATCGGTCTGGGCGTCCTGATCGTGCTGAACTCCCTGTCGCTGGGACTGACCAGGCACCTGAACCTGGGCCTGTTCGCCATCTTCATCGCCATGCTGGGGATGGGCGGCCTGGCCTATATGGACCAGAAGGAAGGGGATGCCCTGGCCGAGGAGATCAGGGCTGACATTGAAGCCGAGTTTCCGGCCCCGAACGAGGGGCCGGTACCGGACAGCGCCCGGCTCACCCTGGCCCTGCTGCAGGTGGACGACTACGACGAGGTTTTTCAGGGCCTGGCCGATGATAAGCGCCCGCTGCTGGTGGCAGCCGTGGACAAGTACCTGCGGGAATGGGCGGCCGGGCTGAAGGCGTACCTGCGCAAGGACGGCAGGGACCGTTACCTGGCGCTGATCCACGCGGAAGAGCTGAATAAGCTTGAGGATACCAGTTTTCCGGTCATCGACCAGATCCGCCAGGTGAGCGCCGGCAGCCACCTGCCCGTCACCCTGAGCATCGGTGTCGGAAAGGGGGGCGGAGAGAGGGAGCCGGCCCTGCTGGGACGGCTCGCCCAGGAAGCCCTCGACCTGGCCCTGGAGCGGAGCGGCGACCAGGTAGTGGTCAAGAGCCCGGACCATACCTGGTTTTACGGTGGGCGTACCGAAGCCGTGGGCAAGCGGAGCCAGGTCCGGTCCCGGGTTGCCGCCACCGAACTCCACCGGCTGTTTGAGCTTTGCAACAACGTGGTGATCATGGGCCACAGGGGTATCGATTTCGACGTGCTGGGGGCGGCCTTCGCCCTGGCCGAAGCAGCCAGGCACTATGACAAGAAGGTGCACATCGCCGTGGATCATCCGGGTGGCGCCGTGGAGCGGCTGCTGGACGTGATCGCCCAGCGCGAGCCCGGCCTGTTGGGAGATGGGAAAGAGATTGCCAGCGGCGCCTCCTCCCAGACCCTGTTGTTGGTGGTTGACGTGCACCGCCCGAGCCTGGTGGCCTACCCGCCGCTGCTCAGCCGGGCCGGCTATATCGGGGTGATCGACCATCACCGGCGCAGCGAGGAGTTCCTGGAGCGGGCCAACATAATCTACCTGGTGCCATCGGCCTCCTCCGCCTCGGAGTTGGCCACCGAGCTGGTCCGCTACCTGCCCGGCCATATCGGTGTCTCTCCACTGGCGGCAACAGCGCTGCTGGCCGGCCTGATCGTCGATACCAAGAAGTTCAGTTTCGCCACCAGCGCCAACACCTTCCGGAACGCGGCCTGGCTGCGGGAGGCCGGAGCTGATCCGGCCGTGATCCAGAGCCTGTTCACCGACAGCCTGGATGTCATGCTCTACCGGGCACGGTTGCTGCAGAGCGTGGAGATCGTCCACGGCCGGTTTGCCCTGACTATGGACGAGCAAGTGTTTCCGGAGGCCCAGATAGCCGCCTCCCGGGCGGCGGATACGCTGCTGGAGGTGAACCAGGTAGAGGCCTCCTTTGCCCTGTATCCGACCGGAGAAGGGGTGGGCATCAGCGCCCGGTCCCGGGGGCTGATGAATGTCCAACGAATCATGGAGCAGATCGGCGGCGGCGGCCACTTCACCGTAGCCGGAGCGCGGCTGAGAGATGCAGGTTTGCAGGATGTACGCCGGCGGTTGCTGGATATTCTGTCGAGCGAGCAGGAGGAGAGGGCATGAAGTCCATGAAGCTGATTTTGCGGGAAGACGTCAAGAGCCTGGGGAGGAAAGGAGAAACCGTAAACGTGGCTGAGGGCTATGCCCGCAACTTCCTGCTTCCCAAGGGACTGGCGGTTCCCGTGACTGAGGGCAAGCTGAGGGAGGCCACCCTGATCCAAGATGGGCGCCTGAAAAGGGAGGCCCGGCTCCAGCAGGGCGCGGAGAGCCTGGCTGCCCGCCTGCAGGGCCTCACCCTGACCATCGCCGCCCGTACCGGAGAGTCGGGCAAGCTGTACGGCGCCGTCACCAACAAGGATATTGCCCTGGAGTTGGAACGGGTGCTGGGCAAGCCCTTCGATAAACGCAAGCTCGAACTGACGGAGCCGATCAAGACTCTGGGCGCCTTCCCGGTGACGGTTCGGCTGCACCCGGGCCTGGCAGTATCGATCACGGTGACGGTGACATCAAAACAGTAATGAGTAATGAGTAATGAGTAACGAGTAATGAGTAAAATACATCAGCGAAGTGTATTCATCATTAACATTTCGGTGTCAGAACCGAGGCTAACTGATTCCAGGCCGAGCGACATTCTCCATTTGGGAGACGGTTACCCTTTGGGCGCGAATCCGGCAGTCGAGTGAGCCCATGAAAAAGATGCCTTGTTTTTATTTTGTTTTCAAGGCCTTAAAGAGACCCATCACTTTAGTAGTAATAAGTCTAAAAGCAGAAGTGTTCTATATACTCATCACTCATCACTCATCACTCATCACTTGTTTTTAGGGGGGACTGGAGGATGGCGGGAGCAAACCGGAAAGGCCCGCTGGCATGCAAGGTTAAAGAATTCCCTAAAGAAGGCCCGGCCGCAAACTTGAAACTCAAGGGGCGGGTAGCCGCCCTCTACTCGATCCTGGGAGAGATCTACGGCCCCGAGCGGCTGGTGCTGAGAGCGAGCAAGCTGGGTGTGCTGGATGCGATGCAGTCCTCCGACCTGTCGGAGCAGGTGCTGGCGCTGCAGAAGCTGGTTCACGGCGACCCCACCCTGGAAAAAAAGCCGCCGGCCCGGCAGATCCCGGGCGTGCTCCAGGGCATTGAAGACGCCCTGGCCCAGATGGTGGCCCGGCGGGTGGTGGAGGACGATCTGGAGAAGAAGATCGCCGAGAAGATCCAGGAGCGCCAGGACCAGTATTTAAAGGACATAAAGGCCCAGATCCTCAAGGAGAGGGGAGGGCCTGAAAGCGCCGCCACCTTAAAGAAACTGGCGATTTTAGAGAAGATGAGGACGGTGCGGCTCAACGCTTCGGTGGCGGAGGTGCTGCGGCCCGGCAGCCCGGAGGAGATCATCGGCCAGGAGCGGGCGGTCCGGGTGCTGATGGCCCGGTTGGCGGCCCCATACCCGCAGCATATATTGCTCTATGGGCCGCCGGGAGTCGGCAAGACATCGGCCGCCCGTATCGCCCTGAAGAGTGTGCAGGCGCTGGGGACCGGCACCTTCCGTTCCGATGCTCCCTTTATCGAGGTGGACGGGTCGACCCTGCGCTGGGACCCCCGGGAGGCCACCAACCCGCTGCTGGGATCGGTACACGACCCGATCTACCAGGGCGCCCGGCGCGATCTGGCGGAGAGCGGCGTTCCGGAACCGAAGCTTGGCCTGGTGACCAACGCCCACGGTGGGATCCTGTTCATCGACGAGATCGGCGACCTGGACCCGATCATGCAGAACAAGCTGCTCAAGGTGCTCGAAGACAAGAAGGTCACCTTTGACTCATCATACTACGACCCCCACGACCCACAGATACCCCAGTACATCAAGGAACTCTTCGAGGGGGGAGCGCCGGCGGACTTTGTCCTGATCGGGGCGACTACCCGCGACCCGGAACAGATCAACCCGTCCTTCAGGTCCCGCTGCGCCGAGATCTATTTCGACTGCCTGACCCCTTGGGGCATCCAGCAGGTGGTGCGCCAGGCCGCCCGCAAGCTGGGGGTACGGCTGGGCGCCGGGGTGGCCGAGGCTATCAGCGACTACACGGTGGAGGCACGAAAGGCCACCAACATCCTGGTGGACGCCTACGCCATGATGCTCTACCGGAACGGCGGCGCACCGCCCGAGGGCCGTTGCAGCAACCCCCGGGTTACCATGGAGGACCTGAAAGAGGTGCTCCAGGCCAGCCGGCTGGCGCCCTTTGTCACCCAGCGGGCCGAGGCCAGGGGCGAGGTCGGCAAGGTGTTCGGACTGGCCGTTTCCGGTTTCCTGGGCACCATCCTGGAGATCGAGGCGATCGTCTTCCCGGCCCGGGAGGCCCACCAGGGGACGCTGCGCTTCAACGACGCCGCCGGCACTATGGCCAAGGACTCGGTCTTCAATGCCCTGGCGGTGCTGCGGAAGGTGACCGGCAAGGACGCCTCGGATTTCGACCTGCACGTGAACCTGATCGGCGGCGGCAAGGTGGAGGGCCCCTCCGCCGGGGCGGCGATCATGCTAGCCCTTTACAGCGCTATCGAGGGAGTGCCGCTGCGCCAGGATGTGGCCATCACCGGCGAGCTCACCATCCAGGGGCGCGTCCGGGCAGTGGGCAGCGTTCCGGAGAAGATTTACGGGGCGCGCAGCATCGGTGTGCGGAAAGTGCTGATCCCCGAGGAGAACGCCCGGGAGCTGTCGGGTGAGCTCTGGGGCGTGGAGATCGTCAGCATAAAGGAGATTGCGGATGCCCTCCCGCACATCCTGATGGACGTTCCCGAACAGTATAAAGAAAACTAGGCTTGCGCCGAGCCGACCGGGGTACCCTCTGGGTCGGGTACCCCGCGAAGGCGGAAGCCTTAGTTGCACTTTCGCAGGCTCTGAAGCTTCGCTTCAGGCTCAAAGCACGCCTGCACACAGGTCCAGGGACGTAACCGCTCTTATTCTACCGCTTCGAAGAAGCGGGGTATTAGAGCGGGTGGTCCTCGGGGAAAGGATACCCCCATGGAACTTCAGGATCGCCTGCCACCGTACAGCCAGGCGGCAGAACAGGCTGTTCTGGGCGCCCTGCTGCTTGCCCCGGATAGCTTTGCCACGGCCAACGAGATCATCAGGGCCGAAGATTTCTACGTACCGGGCCACCGGGACCTCTACCGCGTCCTGTACAGCCTGAGCGAGGCCGGCTGCCCCATAGACCTGGTTACCGTGACCGAGGCCCTGCTGCAGCAGGGCCTGCTGGACAAGGTGGGGGGCGTCGGCTACCTGGCCTCCCTGGCCGGTGCGGTGCCCACCGCGGTCAACATCGGCTACTACGCCCGGATCGTAGCCGAGAAGGGACTGCTGCGCTACATCATCAGCACTTGCTCCCAACTGGCTGCCAAGGGCTACGACGAGGGAGTAGAGGGCGAACACCTGCTGGACGAGGCGGAGCGGATGGTGCTGGAACTGAGCACCCGCCGCCAGAGTCGCAGCTACCGCTCCCTGAGAGAACTGCTCCATGAGGCCCTGGAGAGGATCGAGAAGCTGTACCAGAACCGGGGCAGCGGGGTGACCGGCCTGGCCACCGGGTTCAAGGACCTGGACGAATTGACCTGCGGCCTGCAGCCGAGCGACCTGATCCTGCTGGCGGCCCGGCCGTCCATGGGCAAGACCTCCCTTGCCCTGAACATCGCCCGGAACGTGGCCTTGAGTAAAACCGTGCCGGTACCGGTGCTGGTCTTCAGCATGGAGATGTCCAGCGACCAGGTAGCCCAGCGCCTGCTGTGTTCTGAGGCCAGGGTCAGCCAGACGAACCTGCGCAAGGGCTTTATCAAAGATGATGAGTGGCCGCGCCTGGCCAAGGCGGCTGCAGAACTGGCGGAGGCCCTGATCTTCGTGGACGACACCCCGGGCATCTCCCCCTTCGAGATGCGCAGCAAGGCCCGCCGGCTGCGGGCGGAGCGCAACGTGGGGCTGATCGTGGTCGACTACCTGCAACTCATGCAGCTCAGCAAGCGGGCGGAGAACCGGGTGCAGGAGATCTCTGAAATATCCCGCTTCCTGAAGTCCCTGGCCCGGGAACTGGACATCCCCGTGCTGGCCCTGTCGCAGCTCAGCCGGGCGGTGGAGCAGCGCAGCGACAGAAAACCGCAGTTGTCGGACCTGAGGGATAGCGGCAGCCTGGAGCAGGACGCCGACCTGGTGATGTTCATCTACTTTGAAGACCCGAAAATGAAGCGGGTGGCGGACGTTATCGTGGCCAAACACCGGAATGGCCCCACCGGCGAAGAGAAACTGGCCTTCCTGGAATCGTACACCAAGTTTTTAAATTTTGAGGAATCCGAACCCCCAGATTTCAGAGAAGACCGGACGATGTGATGTGAGAAGTGAGAATTGTCGCACATTCAAAATGGTGGTTGGAACGAAAATATGTCCCATCGGTGCCGCGCCTGATATACGGGCGTGGTTATTTTTTGAAGCCCAACGCTCAATGATCAAGCCTGCGTTGCTTGACAGTGAATACTGGTTTTGTTAAGATCTACCTGTTGGGCTGAGAGGCGAGAGGTGAGATTCTCGTTGGCATTGGCAGGCTCTGGGCTTAGGCGCCCGCCAGGGGGCGGGCAACCGCCCACTTCTCAAATAGCACGGAATGAAAGGGGGAGGCAATCATGGCTGGTTATGATGTCATACTTGTAGGGGCCGGCCCGGCGGCGATCTTCTGTGCCCTGGAGTTGACCTGGCAGCACCCCGGCCTGAGGCTGCTGATGCTGGAGAAGGGGCGTGACATCAAGGAGCGCCGCTGTCCCTCCCAGGAGAAGCAGGCGCCCTGCTTCAACTGCTCCTCCTGCGCCATCGTCTCCGGATGGGGCGGGGCGGGAGCCTTCAGCGACGGGAAGCTGGCTCTTTCCACGGAAGTGGGGGGGCTGCTCGGACAATACCTGGAGCAGAGACAGTTTGCCTCCGGCATTGACTACGTGCACCAGGTCTACCTAAAATTCGGGGCTCCGCAGGAAGTCTATGGCCTCGACCGCCAGGAAGAGATCATAGGACTGCAGCGGCGGGCGGCCCTGGCCGGCCTGAGGCTGGTTCCGGCCCCGATCCGCCACCTGGGCACCGGCAGGACTCAGCAGATTTTAATAAAGATGCAGGACTGCCTGCTGAAGCAGGGGGTGGAGATCAGGACAAAGACCCCGGTCGCCTCCCTGCTCACCGAAGAGGGAGTGGCTGCCGGCGTGGTCACCGAGGACGGCGAGGAGATCCGGGCAGAGTACGTGGTCTGCGCTCCGGGTCGTCACGGCTCCGAGTGGATGAGCCGGGAGGCTGGCAGGCTCGGCCTGCAGATGCGAATCAACCCGGTAGATATCGGCCTGCGGATCGAGCTGCCGGCGGTGGTCATGGAGCCGGTAACCAGCCTGACCTACGAGGCGAAGTTCATCTACAGCACCCCAACCTTCGAGGACACGGTGCGCACCTTCTGTATGAACCCCTATGGGGAAGTGGTGATGGAGAACACCGACGGTGTCATCACCGTGAACGGTCACAGCCATGCGGAGGCCAAGACCGAGTACACCAACTTCGCCTTGCTGGTGAGCAAGAGCTTTACGGAGCCGTTCAAGGAACCGATCACTTACGGCAAGTACGTCGCCAGCCTGGCCAACATGCTGGGGGGCGGGATTATTGTACAGAGGCTGGGAGATTTGATATCCGGACACCGCTCGACGAAAGACCGGATTTCCAAGGGCCTGGTGATTCCCACCCTGCAGGAGGCGACTCCGGGCGACCTGTCGCTGGTGCTGCCATACCGCCACTTTACCGCAATACTGGAGACGCTGAAGGCCATCGATCAAGTGTCTCCCGGGGTCTACTCCAGGCACACCCTGCTCTACGGGGTGGAGGTAAAGTTCTACTCCTCCCGGCTGGATGTCTCCGATGAGTTGGAGTCGGGGATCCACAACCTGTTCGTGGCCGGGGATGGCGCCGGGATTACCCGGGGCCTCGCTCAGGCATCCCTGAGCGGGGTGGTGGTGGCCCGGGCCATCGGCGGGCGATTGGGCACAGAGGTCGGGAGCCGTGCCTGGTCCATTCTGAAATCTGATTTTCATGATCACACCGGCGCGGATACTTCTGACTTCAGTCAGGAGAGGAAGCGCTACCATCCTTTGGTATTGTAATCTTTCAACCGATATGGTATAATACGGCATAGGTTGAAGGGCGGTGATACCTTGGACGATAGTTACATTCTGCAGGACAAAGTGATGCTTACCATTAAATTAAAACTCCACGTCACATCGGAGCAGCAAGCACTGTTCCTGAAAACTATGGACTCCTATCGTGACGCCCTCAACTACACCAGCCGCTATGTCTTCAACGAACTTAGCAAGCGTTGCAACAAGCGCAAACTAAATGATTTGCTTTACTCGGAACTCCGCTCACGGTTTGGCCTCGGGGCGCAGATGGCACAATCGGTCATCCGCAAGGTCTCGTCCACATATCAGGGTGAGTGGACAAAGATCCGGCAGAATGCCGAGCACCGCAAGAATGGCCATACCAAGAAGTATTACAGGGGTCTCAACAATCCACCCGCTTTAAAGTCTCGCACCACCGAGATGGTTTACGGAAGGGATTACTCTCTCGGAAAAGACTACATGGCCTCTCTCCTCACCCTGGAAGGAAGGGTTCGTGTCCAGTATGAAGGGTGGGAGAAGCATCTTCCCTTGCTCAACTTACCTGACTGGAAGGTTGGTTCCGCCAAGCTCTGGTATGACAAGCGTAAGAAACAGCTATATCTCACGGTGCCGGTTTGCAAACAGTTTGACATTGACATCAACTCTATGACCAAAGTTCAAGGTGTCGATGTCGGTATGCGCTACTTAGCCGTTGTCGATACCGGAGCAAAGCCACATTTCGTCAAGGGCTCCGAGGTGCAGCACAAGAAGAGACATTTCCAAAAGCTGCGGTCCGGTTTACAGATGAAAGGCACTCGCTCGGCAAGGCGCCGCCTTGTAGCGATCAGCCAGCGAGAGAGACGGTTTATCTCTGATGTAAACCATCGGATCAGCAGCCAGATAGCCAGCCCTCAGGTTCTGACAGGTATCGAGGACCTGACCCATATCCGGGAAAGGATCTCTACCAAGCGCAGGGATAAAGAGATGCGTCGCCAGGCTGAGCAGTGGTCGTTCGCCGACCTGCACGAAAAGATCATCTACAAGTCAACCATTGCAGGAGGTTACGCCACCAGGCAAGATGCCCACTACTCCAGCCAGGCTTGCCCGATGTGTGGTCACACCAGCAAAGCCAACAGACCGAATAAAGGGCTACTCTTTACTTGCGGGGCTTGTAATTACACCCTGCACGCCGATCTGGTCGGTGCCAGGAACATGAGAAACAGGACACTGATTGCCCGGCAGGACCGGGCGATCACGGGGCGTCTTTCAACCGTCCCTTATGTGGATTCTGATGATACCGGGCCGGACCCGGCGGAGGAAAGCCACAATCCTCTGACTTTAGTCAGGGGTAGTTGAAATTTGTAATTCAGCACTGTTCCGACATCAGACCCGTGTGCAGGTCGTTGTATTCTGTATTCATTTTCGGTTGATCAAGAAATTGTTGCGCCAATCTGCTATAAATAGATTTGGAACATACCTGGGCATGACGGATATGCCTGGTGTTGTGATCGTGGGTGCGCAGTTTGGCGACGAGGGCAAGGGCAAGATGACCGATTACCTGGCGGGCCGGGCTGAATGCGTCGTCCGCTACCAGGGTGGCAACAACGCCGGCCACACCGTGGTGATCGGGGGGCATGAGTTTCGCCTGCACATCATCCCGTCCGGAATCTTCTACCCGGAAAAAGTCTGTGTTATCGGCAACGGGATGGTCATCGACCCGGAGGTCCTGTTCCAGGAGTTGGACGACCTGCTGAACAAAGGGCTGAAACTGGCGCGCCTCTACATCAGCGACCGGGCGCATTTGTTAATGCCCTACCACCTGCGGCTGGACGAGGCCGAGGAGAATTACCGGGGCGCGGGGCGCATCGGAACCACCAGGCGGGGTATCGGCCCCGCCTACACCGACAAGGTCGCCCGGTTGGGCTTCCGCACCGGCGAACTGCTGGAACCAGGCTGGGAGAAGCGGCTGGAGGCCATGACGCTGGAGAAGAACCGTATCCTGGAGCAGTTCTATGGCAGCAAGGGCTGTGAGCCGGAGCTGGTCATCGACTTGATGCGGCGCTACGCTGAGCGGCTGCGGCCCTTCCTGACGGATACCTCCCTGGTGCTGGCCGAGATGGCCGCCCGGGGCAAGCGCATCCTGTATGAGGGCGCCCAGGGAACGATGCTGGATATCGACCATGGCACCTACCCCTTCGTCACCTCATCCAGCCCGACCGCCGGAGGGGCCTGCATCGGAGCGGGTGTCGGTCCGACTGCCATCAACCTTGTGCTGGGGGTGTGCAAGGCCTACCTGACACGGGTCGGGGAGGGGATCTTTCCCACCGATCTGGATGGCCCTGTTGGCGAGGAGATCCGCGATCGCGGCCGGGAATTCGGAACCACAACAGGCCGGGCGCGCCGCTGCGGCTGGATTGACCTGGTGATGCTCCGCTATGCGGCAAGGGTCAACGGCCTCGATGGATTGCTCATCACCAAGCTCGATGTCCTGGACTCTTTTCCTGCGATCAGGCTGTGTAATGCGTATAATTGCAGCGGCAGCACGATCAGGGAGTTCCCTGCCAGCCAGCAGTTCCTTCAAAGTTGCGAGCCGGTCTACGAGGACATGGAAGGCTGGCAGCAGGACACGTCCGGTGTCCGGCGCTACGAGGACCTGCCCGCAGCCGCCCGCCGCTTCATCGAGCGGATCAGCGAGGTGACAGGGCTGCCGGTGATGGCGATCTCAGTGGGACCTGACCGGGAGCAGACCATCATGCTGCAGGAGCTTTCCCGCATGGCGCATAAAGGATCGTTCTGATGAAATTGCGCATCTACAGCGCGGGCACAAGAATCAAAATGAAAATAACTGGATGCCGGTCACAGGCTGCGT
>JBEKFU010000052.1:0-19105 GCA_050013155.1 Thermacetogeniaceae bacterium
ACGGTCAAGAAGAACTCTGTTCCGGTATTGGGAGCAATCCGGGATGCCCTTCTCGGGAATCCATTTGTCCCAGGTTTCACCTAAGCGTTAAACTGTCCGCGGGCAGCCTGAGCAGTTACGTTTGTTTAGTCCCCACTCGACATCCCGTACCTGATAAGCAAGGTGGTGAACTCAGGTAAACGTTCTTTGACAACCTTGAACAATGGCGTCACCCAACTCCTGAAGCTTGGTCTTCCGGTGTGACCGATAGGCGACCATGTTGCGCTTCATGTAGTAGTTAGCATCTTTCAAGGCCTTTTTGACCGCCTTCTCATCACCGGATAAGCCGGCAATGATCAGTCTCTGGGCTTGCGGCAGCGTCAGCACTGGGTCACCAGTTTTTTTTAAAGCGCTGGCGCACCTCTAAGATGAAGAGATGGGCGATCAGCACGAACATGATGTGGCGATGCCAGGCAGTCCAGGAGCGAGCCTCGCAGTGGTCCATTCCGAGATAGCTCTTGCCCTCCTCGAAGCACTGCTTGATCGGCCAGCGCATGATCGCCGCCCGGTGCAGCTCCGCCCTTTGAATATCGGCCGGAGCGTTGCTGAAAGAGAACTTCAGCTCTCCATTCGTGAGGCGGCGGATGTAGAGCCAGGCCTCTGCGCCAGGCAGGCCGTCCCGGCATTCGATCACCCGGAGCGCCTTGACGTCGGCGATGATCGGTCCCTTGGACCCCTCGCCCAGGATCACTTTCTCCCAGGAGAGGCTGTCATCCGTCGCTATCCGGGAGACCTGAACCGCCGGGAAGGATGCCTTGAGCCTAGTGGGACGCTTTCCCCGCCCGCTGTACTCTGGTACCGCCACCTCCGGCATGGACGTGAACACCATGGTGGGGGAATGGATGTCGGTGAAGTAGAAGCATTCCTTCGGCAGGCTGTCCAGGAATGGCTTGTTGTTGCCGAAGAAACTGTCACAGCCAATCCATTTGGCCGGGAAAAGGCCGGAGTGGAAAGCATTGCTTAGCATCTCCGCCGCCATCTCCGGCTTGGTCTTGAAGGTGACATCAACAGGGACGCTGCACTCTATCACTCGCAAGTCCTTGTATTCACCGGTGAACCACTTCTCGGGCATGAACAGTTCGTAGTCCACCAGGCCGTAGCCCCTCTGGCTGGCGTAGCCGATGAAGACCCCGGACTGGCAGTTCTCGGTCTTGCCCAACCGCCCGCAGTATTGCCGGATGACTCCGACCGAGTGCTTGCCTTTCTTGACGAATTCCGTGCTGTCACAGCTCAACATACCACCCGGGTCAGCGACCCTGGATGACAATTCATCCTTGTAGATCTTGAACATCCTGGCATCGTCGAAGGGGGCGTCCTGCATGAAGTTCTGCATCGCCCGCGGGTTTCTCCCGTAGCGCAGGGCGATCGGCTCGATCGACTTCCGGTCGAGGTCCGAGAGGAATCCCTTGACGAGGGCCTCGCCGTTTTCACGCTGCTCGCTTCTTTTGTAGCAGTCCCGGAAGGGATCGAGGAAGTCATTCAGCATATCGCCAAGTTCGCTCACCCTGTCGGCGCCGAGACCTACATCATCAAGCAGCGTCGGGTTCCAATCCGGTATGGCCAGTTGCATGTTTACCACCCTCTCCCGCACCTTGGGGGCTCGGTAGCGGCGGGGGCATTCCGCAATCAGAGATGGAAAGCGCCTGTCGAGCAGGTATGCATAGACGGCCTTCTTGTGTCCGTGATAGACGAAGGATTTGCCTTCTTTTGAAAAGCCTTGGGTCTCGCCCAGATAGAGCCAGTTGGCGGCCCTGTAGCAGGTACCACGATACTTGTCGGTATCCACGAAGGTTTCCACTAGATATGGTTCGGCCCCGAAAAGAGCCGGCCAGTCTTTTGATAGAAGTTTCGCTGTCCGTGACAGGAGGTGCGAGGCCAGGTAACGGATATGCACAAAGGGCAGGATCAGGAACCGGTTGTTGTTGACCACATGGGGGAGGAGCTTCAATTTCTGTTCCTCGTCCCAGCCGAGGTATCGATCCCTCGCCCTCACTCTAAGGGCAGCCCGGTTGTAGCTCAGGGCGGCGATGGGAACATCCCCGTGACAGGCCAGATACTTGATCCGGGGGCCGATCATCCGGTGATAGCCGAGATAGTGGTAGGTTCTCACCATATGATCCCAGACCGGCTCCAGGTCCGTTTTGTTTACCAGATGGATGGTGATCGGCTGGAACTCCTTGAGGCTGCCGGTCAGAGGGCGTGTTTCAATAAGAACAGGTTCTTTCACCGTCCGCATGTCGCACTTCCTTGGTTTGTCTGTATGTTAAACGACGCTACCGTGCCCCTGGAGACATTATGGCATAAAATCTTTTCCTTGTCCACCACGGCTTTCATAAATCGTAGTGTCACATGCAAGGCGGCCATGCTAGGGGTGAGATATCATTATGGGGTTGTCAATGAACTAATGTACGCACGCTGTAGTATTAACAGGACACCGGTAACAGCGCCCAGAAAAGCACTGATCAGGAAAGAGGTGATCACCGTCCTGTTAACATTGATCCCAGCCAGTTCTGCGGCCCGCCTGCTTTGCCCGGTGGCGTGCAGTTGTTTGCCAAATTTCGTTTTATACATCACAATTGCCAAGAGGACCGCAATGATGACGCAAAGCACCGTCAAGGATGACAGGCTTCCATATCTCAATTTGGTGAACAGGGCGATCCCCGGATTGGGCGCCCCTGTGGTGGTATAGGAATAGATCAGGGTCAGTGAAAATACGATATATCCCATGGCAAGGGTCGTAATTATGGCCGGGACTTTTAGATAGACATTGATCAGACCGTTCAGAAGCCCGATGAAACAGCATACCAAAATGGTGATGATCAGTCCGGGGAGTATTTTTATATTGCCCCCCATCATAAATTTAGACGATACAAAAGCCGCCAAAGTAACGATATACGGCAGGGAAAGATCGATCGCCCCGTCGCCGCTGGTGATCACGGTCATCTGCCCAAAGGCGATCAGGATGAGAAAGCTGGCCAGGGTGGCGTTGAGAAGCAAGCTTTGCAGTGAGACACTGCCCGCAATAATGCTGATCAGCATCCATAACACCAGCGTGCCGACCACAGCCCACACCCAGGGATACCTCTCCACCCATTTCTTGAATTTCAAATTTACCGAACCTTCTTTCTGGTGAATAACTTAACTGCCAGGGCTAAGATTAAAATGCACCCGATCACCGCGGTTTGGTAATTGGAATCCACGGACATAAACGTCAGCAGGGATGAAACCAGCGACAGCGACAGGGCGCCAGATACCACGCCGATCGGTTCCCCAATGCCTCCCGAAAATTCGCAGCCTCCAATAATAACGGTGGCAACGGCGCTCAGCGTCAAGGCGCTGGAGGCGTTGGCATCAGAACCGTAGCTGACAGCGGTGGTTGCAAGGCCGGACAGGACGATAAAAACAGCCGCCAGGGCATAGAACGAGATATGAGCCTTAAAATATGACCATCCGGCGCTTACGATTGCCTTCGGGTTGTTGCCGACACCGCGCAACACCACGCCGTACCGGGAGTATTTGATCAGCCACAGCGGCACGATCGCCGCCACGATGCAAAAGATGATCGGAAATGGAATCAGGGGAAACTTGTATTCATAAAACAACCGCAACCAGCTCGGACAGGAGCCGCCGGGCACCGGCTGAATGATCATGGCAACGCCCAGCCAGATGAAAGAGGCGCCCAGGGTCACAATAATCGCCGGCATCTTCCGCACATGGATCAGGGCGCCCATCAGGACATAGCAGACGATAAACGCCAAGCACGCCAGCAGCCCCAGTCCCGTACTCCTGACCATATAGGTTGCAGCCAGGACATTGATCAGGCCAACCCCGTATCCCAGACCAAGATCGATGTCTCCGGCCATTACCAGAAACATCTGCGCAATTGCCGCAAAAACCAGCGGGACGGCCGCACCGATCAGATAATCAATTCCCGTATAGGACACACTGCTCAGGTTAAATAAACCGTTGAGACATAATAATATAATAAAGAGCAAAAACGGTATCGTCGAACGCCCGGCTGCTATTTCCCGGAGTCTGCTCATACCGGTGCTCTTTTTTTCATCCTGCCCTGCTGTAAGATCGCGATCCTTTTCTTTAAAGCATGCGCCCACAACGTTCTCGACGGTAACGGAACTGCCCTTCAATTCCTCAACGATAGCCCCGTTGCTCATGATATAGACACGGTCGCACTCTTTCATTTCCAAGTCTTCTGTGCTGTGCCACAATACCGTTTTCCCGTCTCTCCGGGCTTCCTGGAGCAAGTGGTAAATCTCCTGCTTCGTTTCAATATCGACACCGCGCGTCAGGTCGTCCAACAGCAAGATATCGGATTGCGCCGCCAGCCCCCTGGCGACCAGGGCCTTTTGCTGATTCCCGCCGCTGAGGCTGGTAATAGGGGTGTGAATGCCCTCTGCTCCGAACTTCAGTTTTCCGTACCAATAATTCGCCATGCTCTCGGAATGGCGCTTGCTGATCAGCCCCCACCTGGTGATCTGATCCAGGCTGGAGATGAAAATGTTTTCCGCAATGTTATACAGCCTGAAGATGCCTTCGGTTTGACGGTCGCCGCTAATATATGAAACTGATCTATTTATCTTGATGGCGGGATTTTTTTGCCCCATCCCCGCACGGAAGATCTCTCCGAGCAGTTGCTTTTGTCCTGAGCCGGCGAGACCGGCCAGACCCACAATTTCTCCCTTCTTCAAATTCATGCTGACTTTATCCAGATGCCTGGCGGCCAAGTTGGAAACTTCCACTATCTTTTCAGAATCACTGGCGCTTTCGCCCTTATCCCGTTCATCCTTGACAATAACTCCGCCAAGCTTGGTAATCAGATCCTCCGGTGAGGTTTCCCCGGCCAGCCCTTCCCAGGTAATCAATCCGTTTTTCAGGATCACTATGCGATCGGCGATCCTTTTAATTTCCTCAATCTTGTGTGAAATATAAAAGACCGAGATGCCCCGGGCGGCTAATTTTTTAATGGCCAGATGCAACTGGCTGATACGGTCATCCGATAAAGAAGAGGTTGGCTCATCCAAAATCAAGACCTTCAAGTTGTCAAAGTTCATGGAGCGGGCAATCTCAAGCATCTGCTGCTGTCCCAGCGTCAAATCCTCGACAGCATCGTTGACATCGATGCCGTTGCCGGGAAACACCCGGTCCAGCATGACACGCGCCGTGTTTCTGGCTTTCTCCCGCCAATGATCTCTTTTGAAAAAGCCGGTTAAGGTATGAGTCAGGTTAGAAACTTCAAAATTCTCATGGACACTTAAATTCGTGCACAACGACAATTCCTGATATGCGCAGGAAATCCCATTCAAACGCGCCGTCAAAGTGTTATATTCTTTGAACGCGATTTCTTTCCCATTTATATTGATCGTCCCGGACGCCGGCGCAAAAACACCCGTGATAATTTTCATCAGCGTGGATTTGCCCGCGCCATTGGGGCCAACTAATCCGATTACTTCTCCCGGAAGAATTCTGACGGCAATCCCTCGTAAAACATGGCTAATACCAAAATATTTATGAATATCTATTAATTCCAGCATTGGTGAAGTTGAAGCATTTGTATTAACCAGTTCTTCGCGGCTCATTATCCTTCCCCTTCAACATCGCCTGGGAATCCCCGGCATCCATAGGCGGTGGGTTCGAAGTTAAGTAATCAGTAGGAGTTCAATCTCCTTCAGATTATACGGCGAAGTTGAGATTCTTCTCCGCATCCAGGCCTTTGGCCTGGCCTTGTACTCCGAATTCCGTTCGGGCCGGGCGGCACGCCCGGATTCGGAGGAAAGAATGCGGAGTACAAAACTTCGCTTCGCTACGTTTGAATAAAGCCTTGAGACCCTCGCCCCGTAACATTTCGTTGTTTATCTGAGGACGAAATAGATTCGTCCTCAGATAAACAGCACCCTCATTCTTGGCTTGACGACGGAACGGTTGCCAGATCTTTTAAGCGGCCAGGCCGCTGCGAATCATTAACTTGTGGGCAAATATTTCGACAGATCGGCAGGCGGCTCGGACTCGATATTTTGCCTGATCGATTGCTGGGTAGGACTGCTCATAGCGACGTCGCTGTTCGACATGTGCATGGCGGCATACTTTGGCAGATCGGCCTGGGTGATGGTGAGGTTCGGATAGATCATGTTCTGCGGAACCTTCACGCCGTTAAGGATGTCAACTGCCAGATACAGGCCGGCCACTCCGAAAGACGGGTCGTCACACTCTGAAAACGAAACGAACTTTGGATTCTGTGCCGATTCTTGAATCCACCAGTTGAGATAGTTGCCACGGTTGCCGCCTGTAATAACCGGAATCGGCCTTCCTGCAGCTATGAAAGCCTGCGCCGCCCCGTATTCGTCTCCGCCCTGTCCTACTATTCCGTCAACCCTGGGGAGACTGGGAAGGATATTGGCAACAGCGGTCTGCGCCACCGAATCGGTCCAGTTGCAATAAACGGTGCCGACAACCTTGATGCCGGGGTACTGGTTGATCACGTCCATCGTCGCATTGTAGGAATCGATATCATATGAGGTACCGGCAATACCGCGCAGGATCAGGACGTTGCCCTTGCCACCCATTTGCTTGATCATCCAGAGCGTCGTATCCCTGGAAACGGCGGCACTGTCATTGATAAGCTGATACGAGTAGGTGGTGGTCACAGGCCCGTCGTTAATGACGATCACCGGAATATTCGCAGCCTGCGCCTTGGCTATCGCTCCGTTCAAGGCGGTCGGTGAACCGGGATCGAGAACAATGGCGCTGACATGTTTCAAAACCAAATTTTCGATCTGGGCAGCCTGCGTCTCGCTATTGTTGTTTGATTCGACAATCGTGTAGCTTCCGATCTGGCCCTCTTGTATAAGCTGATCTGCAGCTGTCTTGAAAGCGGACTCTTCCTCTTGCCTTAACGAATTTCCGTTGTAGGAATTACTAAAGCCGATCACATAATTTTTTCCCCCCGAGGTGGAAGAAGTTCCGGTGCTGGCAGGTTTGGATGCGCATCCCGCCATGATTATCCCAATCGCACATGCCAAAACAAATACTAGAAATATCTTTACCTTGCTCACGAGAAAACCCCCTCCTCAAATTTTTTGATCACTGCAACTACTTGTCCGGAGTGCATAATCAATTGCGCTCGCTCCCCCTGCCATCACCTCTTTTGACTACAGCAATGCACTATGAAAAGTTGGGTATCATCTCCTGGTCATCAATCTTTTATGATTCACCTCCACATCAGTTTTTTAACAGCGACATTCAGGTAATAATAAGAAATTACGTGCAAAGTAAGCCATTCTATAAGCCATAGACTCTTTTCATCTTGGTATTGAGGAAAGTATAATCATGCGAAAAAAGAACCTGTCCCTGATAATCATAGGCAAGTTTTTTTATTCGCTTGATCGACCGCAAGGAATCCTCCAAATCATAGGCATAGCCCGGCAAAATCAATTCTTCGTAGTTCTCCCTGGTATATACAGCATCTCCGGGGAGAATTATGGGGCCTTCAGCGGTTTTTACCATCACAGACTGGTGACCCATGGAATGACCGGGAGTATAGACGATATCGATGCCGGGAAGCAGATTGAAATAATCTCCTTCCAGGGTATCGTATTCTATGCCATCAATATCGAAATCCAACCTGTTGTATGCATCTTTGTTGAATATCGGAGGGACATATGCGCCTCTAAGCTCGGTTAATTGGACGATAAACCGGCTCTTCTTGAATAGAGCGTTGTTTCCGCAATGATCGTAGTGCAAGTGGGTATTGATCACGATGTCGATATCGTCCGGCTCCAGGCCGTAACCCTTCAACTGATATGCAATCTCTTGCGTCTCACTCCTTTTGACATTCCAGGCAGCAATATGAGGCAGGTTGACGTCACCGAAACCGGTGTCGACCAATATCTTTGCTTCCGGGTGATCAATCAGTGCCGCCCATGAAGGAGAGATCACGATCTCGCCTATGCCTCTCCCCATTGTCAGCACCGATTTATCCACGTTGATATGTCCCAGGTCCAAAATCTTGACCACTGAATTCACGGTAAGACCTCCTAGTTGGGTTTTTGGTACCTCGTCAAGCGCCTTGCCCTGCCCCATCGAAACAGCACTACCGGTCGCGTCCAACAAAGCATAGTACATCGGCCACGCTAGATCATTTGGTAATCGGCAACAACCGGTGAATGTTCTGGCAGAGGCCAGGATCCGGCTCCGGCGATGCCTGGGCGCCGTGCTGCACTTATTAATGCTGTTGTTCAGGTTAAGAACCACCAAGCAATTGATTGACTTTTTCCACTGCCGTTGCAGCATCCTGTGCATAGGCATCGGCACCGATCCGGTCGGCAAATTCCTGAGAAACCGGCGCCCCTCCGACCATTACCTTCACCTGATATGGTTTGACGAGTGCGATCACCTTCTCCATCTCCGGCATGGTACTCGTTAACAAGGCCGACAGACCGACAACCTGCGGTTCGTATTCCTTAACAGCAGCCACAAACTTCTCCGCCTCCACATCGATCCCCAGATCAACCGCCTTGTAGCCGGCGCCCTCCAACATCAGGATCACCAGGTTCTTGCCGATATCATGCAGATCCCCTTTGACGGTTCCGATGATCACAGTGCCCTTGGTCTTGATGCCTGCCTTGCCAATATACGGCTTCAGGGCAGACATCCCGAACTGCATCGCCCGGGCGGCAATCAACACCTCAGGAACATATATTTCATTGTTCTTGAATTTGACGCCGACATCGCTCATCCCGGCGATCAGCCCGTCGTTCAGGATGACCCTAATCCCCACGCCTTCCCTGATCGCCGTCTCGATAAACTTAACGGTCGCTTCGGCGTCCCCATTGAAAACTGCATTTTTTATCGACTCCAGTATCGCCAATGCAACTCACTCCCCGTATTGTTTACACGAGCGCTTCATAGGCTGATGGGATATTTGCCGTACTTTAATGCAGCAGTGATCATCGCCTGATAGTTTTCGAACTTTGCCCACTCAGGCACTGAATTACCGCTGGCAAGACAGTAGCCGCCGCCGGGAGCCAATACCCTGATCTTTTCTCTGGTGACCGCTTCTACTTCCTCCGGCGTCCCATTCTGCAACAAATCGGTGGCCACATTGCCAAACAGGCTGATCCGGTCACCGATTTTTTTCTTGAGCTCGACAATATCCATGCAAGTCGGGTCAATCGGGTGCAAAGCATCAAACCCCAGACCGATCAGGTCGTCCAAAATCTCCCGGATCATGCCATCCGTGTGGTAAAAAACATAGAGACCCTTGTCATGGCAGAGTTTCACCACTTTTTCGTACCAAGGAAAAATATACTGGCGCAAATGTTTGGGGCCAATCATGGTGCCCGTTCCGAAGGCAATGTCATCAATACACCACACGGCGGCAACATTCGGTATGGTGATCGCCTTCTCGATCCCGGCGAATTGTATTTCCGAAACCCTGATGATTATTTTTTCAATCAAACCGGGGTTAAGCATCAGGTTGATACAGAAGTTTTCGTATCCCATCAAGAGCCAGCTCAAGGTAAAGATTTTGCCTGACAGGGCGATAATTTTCATTCCCTCAGGCAAGTATTGCTGCACCTGGTAAAAGTCGCTATAATCCAGTTTAGCCGCTTCATCCCAGGGAAAGTGATTGAAATCGTCCTCATTGAAAATGAAAGCTCTTTTCTCCAAATTCCAGGCGTCATCATTATCCTGATCTTTAATGATCATTTTTTTGATCACCTTGGAGATCGCCGAATTCTCCGTCACCTTTCCCGGCTGCATCATCCCCGCCGTCAGAGGAATAAAGTCATAGCCGGCCTTTGCCCAAAACTCCACCTGGGCTTGCAGGTCTGTGGCGGTAACCTCTCTGCCCAACAGGCGGCTCATGATCTCATACGCTATTGTCGTCTCCACCAGGGGAACGCGATCGGGTTCCCGGTGCTGCAAAGCAGTTTCCAAACGCCTAAAATCAGGTGTCAAGCCATTCATATCATTGCCCCCTTTTGGCCGGCCTGGTCGCATCGTAAGCTGTATCCCAGTCCGATCAACTTGATCGTTCTTGCGGTTGCCGCCCGGAGATACTCCTGGGCGCCGATGATCGCATCGCCCAATTCCATCGGCCTGGGCACTATGCACACGATAGCCTCGATCCCCTCTTCTGCAGCATTCTCGATTCCCTGGCCGATGCTGCCTGTCAGGACCACAGTGGGAATGTTATACTTTTTTGCCAACCTGGCCACGCCAACCGGCGCCTTGCCACGGAACGACTGAGAATTGAACTCCCCTTCTCCAGTCAAGGCCACATGAACGCCGTAGTTCGACAGCACCTTCTTGATCCCCACCATGTCCAAGATCTTCTCCAGGCCTGGCACCGTGGTAGCGCCCACCAGCGAGAGCCCCGTAGCAATGCCTCCGGCGGCGCCGGTTCCTGGAATCCCGGACAGGTCTTTTCCCATCTGTCTGACTACGTCCATAAACCTTTGCAAGGCGATCTCAATCTTCCTGGTCATTTCCAGCGTCGCCCCTTTTTGCGGTCCGTAGACCGTAGATGCCCCCATAGGGCCGCATAAAGGATTATCCACATCATAGCCGAGCGTGATCGCTGTCTGTGACAGACGGTTATCAACCGTGGATAGATCGATCTGTTCCAGCCTGATCAACCCTGCTGCTCCCCTGCCGATTTCCCTGCCTTCGCGGTCGAGGAGATGCGCTCCCAGGGCCTGCAATATACCGGCCCCGGCATCGATGGTGGCACTGCCGCCCAGGCCGATAAAAATTTCCCGGCATCCAGAATCAAGCGCCGCCCTGATCAATTCCCCAGTGCCATAGCTTGTCGCCAGCAACGGGTTCCTTTTTCCTTCCGGAACCAGGCATAAGCCGGAGGCGCTCGCCACTTCGATGATGGCGGTCCGGGAATCTTTTAAAATCCCGTAAAATCCCATCACGGGGTCACCCAGGGGAGCAGTAACGTTCTTCTCGATTATCTGCCCACCAACAGCATCGATAATACATTCAGTAGTACCTTCCCCGCCGTCGGCGATGGGAAACTTAAAAATCCGGGCATCAGGCATGACATCCGTAATTCCGGCAACCATCTGTCCGGCTGCCTGTTTTGCTGTCAGAGAGCCCTTGAACGAGTCTGGTGCGACCAGAATTGTCAACACGTTCCTATCCCCCGCCTACACTTGTTCTATCCTCATAATACCTGTTTCGTATTCAGCAACAAGCCGCAAAATTAACAAAGTATTAGCCTTTTAAGCCTAAATATTTTGTGCACTTTGCTAATTCATAAGATCCTGATATAGTAAGATTAGAGTGGGGGTTAGTCTTGTTGTTGAATACTAGGACTGTGGCTCAACATTTTCTTGCTGCCTAATCGATGCCAAGGAGGAGATCTGGTGAAGCTGACGGCTGAATTGGCCAGGAACATTGTCATCAGCAGCATGGAGGTTCTGGGCAAGAATATCAACATCATGGATGAAAGCGGGATTATCCTGGCCAGCGGAAACCGGGCCAGGATCAATACCTTTCATCAAGGCGCCGCTAAAGTGATTGCAACCGGGGAGATGCTGGAGATCAGCAAGGATGAAGAGTTTGAGGGATCGGCCCCCGGGATCAACCTGCCGATCGAGTTCAACAAGCAAATCATCGGGGTGGTGGGAATAACCGGGGATCCGGACGAGGTGCGGATCTTCGGGAAACTGGTCAAAAACTCGGTAGAATTGATGCTCAAGGAATCGTTCGTTTTGCAACAACTGCAGGCAGAAACCAAGGCGCGGGAACGCCTGTTGCACGAACTGCTGCAAGGTAATCTGGCTTACGATGAGGACTTCATAGAGAAAGCCAGGCTTGTAGGTTGTGAAATCCTGTTCCCTCTAGTTGTGATCGCCATTGATATCCAGGCAATCGGCAATATGCCGCTGAAAAAGTGGCTTGGCCAAACCCCCAGGCGTGAACTCGACCTGGAAAATATCGTTTCCAATATCATTGAACACTTGAATAACACTAAAACCAGCCAGAGTATCATCACATCCATCGGAACAAAAAGGATCGTTATTCTGCAATTTATTGCAACCAAGTTCAAAAACGACGACAAGAGTGCTGCAGAAATTGCCAGTACTTTTGCTTTAAAATACCTGGAACAGTTGAAGACGGTATACAACGTAAAAGTCAGCATCGGTATCGGTGGAGTGGCACACGATATTCAAGAAACTCGCGGAACCTACAAGGAAGCCTGCCTAGTTTTAAAAATTGCCGATAAGTTATCTTATGAAGGTGATATTCATTGTTGGCATGATATCGGGTTGGGGCTCCTGCTGGAGACCACATCGAGAGAGGTGGCGGAATACTTCGAGAAAAGCGTTAATCTGCCTGAATTGCTTGACTCCAAACTGGTAAATACCTTGAGAGTTTTTCTCGATTGCAACCTCTGCGTCAATGAAACTGCAAAAAAGTTATACGTCCACCGTAACACCTTGACCTATCGGCTCAACCAAATTAAAAAAATAACCGGACTGGATCCCCGTAATTTTTACGGCGCCATGCACCTTTATCTATCATTGATGCTGGACAGGTATCACAGCGATCGTTCCCATCCAGGGACACGGTCATAGGGCACCCGCTTATTCCACTGCTTCATGTAATACGTACTTTTTCTTCTGCATCCAGGACTTTCGACCGGCCTGAACGTTGGCTCGAGGCTTCGCCATGGCTCGTACCTCACATTCTTGCAGGCTGGGTGGCAGCCCGTCTCCACACCTTTCCAGTTTCAAACGAACGATTTTCGTGCTAAACGAAGTTTGGATCAGCCATGCGTATCGGTGCAGAAGAATAGCCCCTGTACCAGCCATCTGCTGCCAAAAAAACAGCCCGCCGGCTGTTTTTTCTTCCTGGGCGCGCCCCCGGCTCCGCCAAAGTGTTCACTGCCCCGGGCGCGTCCTTGCAGTTTCGCTCATCTACCGTCCGTGTCCCTTCAGCCACCTCCTCAGATCACCCATGTCCATGGTGTTGATCACGTCCTGCTTCCGCGCCCAGCCCCGCCGGGCGGTGAGTACCCCGTACCGCATGTCATCCAGGGAGTTCACGTGGTGGGCGTCGGTATTGATCGCAAACTTAAGTTAGCGTTGATCTCCAGGGCGGTCCCGGTGTCTGCCGCCAGTTCCAGCACCCTGCCCACATCCAGGGCATAGGGGTCCCTCTTGCCGATCAGGCGCCCGGTGGGATGCCCGATGATGTCCACGTGCTCGTTCTTCAGGGCCGCCTCGAAACGCCGGTTCAGGGTCTCCTGGCCCTGCCGGAACCCGGAATGCACCGAGGCCACCACCACGTCCATCTGGGAGAGCACCCGGTCGTCGAAATCCAGCCTCCCGTCAGACAGGATGTCCGCCTCGGTCCCCGCCAGCAACTGGAAGTTCTGAAACTCCCGGTTCAGCCTGTCGATCTGTTCCCACTGCTCTTTCAGCCTCTCATCGTTCAGACCGTTGGTGAAGGCCAGCGACCGGGAGTGATCCGTGACCGCCAGGTACCGGTAGCCCCTGGCCATGGCCGCCACCGCCAGCTCCTCCAGGGTATTGGCGCCGTCGGTGGCGCTGCTGTGCACGTGCAAATCGCCCCTGATGTCGCCGGTGTCCACCAGGACTGGTAGTTCCCCCTGCTCCGCCGCCTGGATCTCACCCCGGTCCTCCCGGATCTCCGGCGGGATATAGGACAGGCCGAGCAACTGAAAAAACTCCTCCTCGCTGGCCGGGTGAAAAGTTTCCTCTTCCTTGACAATCCCGTATTCGCTGATCTTCCATCCGTGCTGCCGCGCCCGCTCCCGCAGGGCGACGTTATGCTCCTTGGAGCCGGTGAAGTGGTGCAGGGTGGAAGCAAAAAGGTGCGGCGCCACCACGTAGAGGTCCACCTGGATCCCCCACACGGTGATGACGGTGGCCTTCAGATCACCTTCCGCCACCACCTCCCGCACCCACGGGGCGTTTACAAACCCGGCGATCACCGCCGGGGCATCAGCGGAGGCCACCACGAAGTCCAGGTCGCCTACAGTCTCCCGGCCCCTGCGGTAGCTCCCCGCCGCCTCTACCCGGTCGACCTTGTCCAGGCCTGCCAGGTAGCCGCCGATCTCTTTGACCGCCATGGAGGCCACGCTCAGCAGCCAGCGCTTCTGGCGCTCCTGCATGGCGCCAAGTGAGCGCAGGATCTCCTCTTCAGTTTTCTTGCCGATGCCTGGCAGTGACCGCAGGCGCTGGTCCCGGGCGGCCGCCTCCAGTTCCTGGATGGAAGTGATGTTGTGGTGCAGGAAGACCTGCACCGTTTTCGCCCCAACACCGGGGATCTTCAACATCTCCCGGACATCCCGGGGCGCCTTCTGTTTCAAGTCTTCGTAGTAAGCCAGCCTGCCGGTGGTCACCAATTCCCTGATCTTGGCCGCCAGGGCGCTGCCGATGCCTGGGACCTCCTCCAGGCGGCCCTCCCGGACCAGATCCTGGACGTCGAGACCGGAGTTTTCCAGCACCCGGGCCGCGTTACGGTAGGCCCTGGACTTGAAGGGGTTTTCCCCGAGTATTTCGAGGATTTCTGCAATCTCGTTGAAAATCTCGCAGACTTCCCGGTTGGTCATGCGGCGCTGACGCCTCGCTCTATTTAATGGACTTCTCTTCCTCCAATAGCTTGGCCAGGCTGTCGTAGTCCTCCTGGAGCTTGTACAGCTCATCGGCGATGTTCAGGGCAGCCAGCACGGCCACCTTGGTGAGCGACAGGTGCGAGTTCTTCTGCCCGATGAGACACATCTTCTTATCCACGTAGGCGCCAATCCCCTCGATGTAGCCGGGTTTGGCGTAGCCCTTGACCACATAATCCTCACCGTAGATCTTCACGGTGACCTTGGTTTTTTCTTCTGGCTCGCTCATCAGCGGTCTCCTCTCCGGACTTGATCTATGGATTTTTCTGCTCCTACAGTGTTCTCTACCGGTTATGGAAATCCTGCCGTGGTTTGCCAGATGACTACTCGCTCTAATGCCCCGCTTCTCCTTCTCCGTATCCGGGCTAACGCCCGGCCTGAACGCCGGCTCAAGGCTCCGCCTTGGCTGAAAGCCCGCCGGCACACCGGGAAAACGGGCACACAGGTAAGAGCGGATACGTCACCGTATTAACTAGTTCTAAGCTTCAGTGGGGGGAAGACAATCCCCCACTGAAGCCAAGAACTCGTTGAACCATCCCAGAGGCTTCCCCACCCGATTTTAAAGTATATAACGACAGGCCGTTCTCCCTGACGGTTTGCTATCTCAGGCGCGCCCCCACCTGGGTTGACAGGGCATTGAGGATGCGGTCGTACACTTCGGTCACCTCTTCGTCGGTCAGGGTGCGCTCCAGGGACTGGAACAGCAGGCTGTAGGCCAGGCTGCGGCGGCCTGCAGGCACCTGGGCGCCCTGGTAGAGGTCAAACAGGCGACACTCCCGGAGCAGGTCCCCTCCCGCTGCCATGATCACGTCCCGGACACGTCCGGCTGGCACATCCAGCGGTACGATGATCGCCAGGTCACGGGCGCTGCCGGGATAGCGGGGCAGCGCCCGAGTCCTGGCATCCAGTTGCGCCATGGGCAACAGGGATGTCAGGTCGATCTCGCAGGCCACCACCCTGGTAGGAAGCTCGTAGTTTTGCAGTACCTCCGGGTGCAGTTCGCCCACCAAGCCGACTGCCATACCTTCAGCCAGAATCCCGGCGGCCCGGCCCGGGTGCAGCGTCGGGTTGCCGGTCAGCGGTTCCCAGGAGACACCGCTGATGCCCAGCACCTCCAGAAGCTGCTCCGCAATTCCCTTGGCATAGAAAAAGTCTCTTGCCTGGGCCGGCTCCTGCCAGCCCCGGTCGACCTCCCCGCAGGCCACGAACCCCAGATGCAGCCGCTCCTCAGGCAGGGCGCCGGGGCTGGACGGGCAAAACACCGCCCCCAGCTCGAACAGCCCGACCCTGGTCTGCTTCCGCTTGTAGTTGGTGTTCAGGGCCTCTATCAGGGAGGCCAGCAGCAGCGGCCGCAAGATCCCCTGCTCCTCCCGCAGCGGGTTCTGGACCGGCACCACCTGCCGGAGGGGGCTGTCCCCGGGGATGTTCAGCCTGTCGAGATCGCGCCCGCCGATGAAGCTGTAGGTGATCGCCTCGTCCAGGCCGGCTGCCAGCATGGCATTGCCGGCGAGTTCCCGCACCCGGGCCAGCGCCGGGCGCCGGCCTGACTGGGCGAGCACCCCTACCGGTACGGTGGCGGCAATCTGATCATAGCCGTAGAGGCGCGCCACCTCTTCAATCAGGTCGATCTCCTCCAGGAGGTCCTGGCGGTACGGCGGTATGTTGACCAGCAGGCTGTCCTGCCCGCAGAGCTCGCAGACGAAATCCAGGCGGCAGAGGATCTCCTGCGCCTCCGCCCGGTTCAGGTGCGTCCCCAGGACCTGATTGACCCGGGGGGTACGCACCCGGATGGCCAGAGGCGCCGCCGGGCGCACGTACTGGTCGACCACGCCGCAGGTGATCTCCCCGGCCCCCAATTCGGCAATCAGGTGCGCCGCCCGGTTCACGGCGCGCACTGCCCCATCCAGGTCGATCCCCTTCTCGAACCGCTGCCCGGATTCCGTGCGCATTCCCAGCTTCTGGGCGGTCCGCCTGATGCTCTGGGGGTTGAAATAGGCCGATTCCAGAAGCACCGTCCGGGTCTCCTCCGTCACCTCGCTGGCCTGGCCGCCCATCACCCCGGCCAGGGCCACCGGTTCCCTGGCATCGGCGATGACCAGCATCTCCTCATCCAGTTCACGCCTGTCTCCGTCCAGGGAGACCATCTCTTCCCCCGGGCGCGCCCGGCGCACGATGATCCGCCGGCCCTGCAGGCGGTCGTAATCGAAGGCATGGAGGGGCTGCCCCAGTTCCAGCATCACGTAGTTGGTCACATCGACGATGTTGTTGATCGGCCTGACGCCCGCAGCCCGCAGCCGGTAACAGAGCCATCCGGGGGAGGCGGACAGCTTCACGTTGCGAACGATCCGGCAGGCATAGCGGCGGCACAGCTCCGGCTCTTCTACCTGGACACTGATCAGGCTCTCGGTGTGCTCCCCGGTCTCCCGGACCGAGGCCTCCGGCAGGGTAAGCCCACCCCCCGTCAGGGCGCGGACCTCCCGGGCGATGTTGAGCACCGCCAGGCAGTCGCCCCGGTTCGGGGTCAGTTCGAACTCCAGGATCCGGTCATGCAGCCCCAGGGCTTCAACCAAGCCGATCCCCGGCTGCAACCCGGGGTCGAGAATCAGCACCCCCAGGGCATCCCCGAAGCCCCACTCCTCGGTGCAGAGTTCCGCACCGGAGCAGAGAACCCCCTCTGATCGCTCTCCCAGGATCTGGCGGACACCAACTTCCGGTCCCGAAGGAAGCACTACTCCCGGACGGGCGTAGGGAACATTGGCGCCCGGGGCCAGGTTCGGGGCGCCGCTCAATACCTGCACCACCTCCGCCCCGATGTCCAGCCGGCAGATCTGGAGGCGCCCCGAATCCGGGTGTCGCCTCATCTCGATGATCCGGCCCACAACTATACCGTCAAGGCCGGGCGCCGGCTCGACAATCCCTTCCACCGCCAGCCCGGCCATGGTCAGCTTATCCGCCAGCGCCTCCGCCGGCAGGTCGACATTCACATATTCCTGCAACCACCGGTAAGAAACCCGCACAACAATTCCTCCTCAATGTCCGCTCCGAAAATGACCTCCGCAGCCCCTAAGGCGTTTGAGGCTGTCCGGGAATACTACCCGGGCGCCCAGGAACCCCACCCCGGAAGGCACCCGGGGCCGCCTCGCCGACCACTAAGGAAGCAGCGAGCGACCTTCAGTGGGGGCTTGCCTTCCCCCACTGAAGCTAAGAACTCGTTGACAAGGTAGGGGTTCGTCTAGAATTGATGCAGAAACCGCACATCGTTGTCGAAGAACAGGCGGAGATCGTTGATCCCGTACTTGAGCATGGCCACCCGCTCCACTCCCATGCCAAAGGCAAAACCGACCGCCGTCTCCGGGTCGTAGCCGACGTTGGCCAGCACCCGGGGGTGTACCATGCCAGACCCGAGGATCTCCAGCCAGCCGGTGCCGGAGCAGACCCGGCAGCCCTCTCCCCCGCAGTTGATGCAGGAGATATCCACCTCGGCGCTGGGCTCGGTGAAGGGGAAGAAGCTCGGGCGCATCCGGATCTCCCGGTCGGGCCCGAACATCTGCCTGGCGAAGGCCAGCAGCACCCCTTTGAGGTCGCCCAGGGTGCACCGCTGGTCGACCAGCAGCCCCTCCACCTGGTGGAACATGGGGGAATGGGTGGCGTCATCGTCCCGACGGTAGACCTTGCCCGGGGCAATCACCCGCACCGGAAGCCGGGGCGCCGTCTTCTCCATCGTCCGCACCTGCACGGGCGAGGTGTGGGTTCGCAGCAGCATCTCCCCGGTGATGTAGAAAGAGTCCTGCATATCCCGGGCCGGGTGTTCCTTGGGGATGTTCAGGGCCTCGAAGTTGTAATGGTCCCACTCCACCTCCGGGCCCTCGGCCACCTCGAAACCCATGGACGTGAAGATCCGTTCGATCTCCCGCAGCACCGTGGTCAGCGGGTGCTGGTGGCCGCGGGGCGCCGGGCGCCCCGGCAGGGTGACGTCCACCGCCTCCGTCGCCAGTTGCCGCTGCCTCTCCTGCCTGGCTAAGACCGCCAGCCTCTGTTCCAGTTCGCTCTCCAGCAGCAGCCGCACCTCGTTGGCCAGTTGGCCCAGCCGTGGCCGCTCTTCCGGAGAGAGGCCGCCCATACCCCGCAGCACCCTGGTCAGATCACCCTTTTTACCGAGGTACTTCAGCCTGACATCCTGGAGCGCCTCCATAGTTTGTGCCGCTGACAGGTCTTTAAGCGCCCTCTCTCTGATCTGGTCAATCTCCTGTTCCACTAACAGCGCACCTCACTTTTCCCACAGATGACTACCCGCTCTAATGCCCCCGCTTCTCCGAAGCGGTGGGCGCCCGTATCCGGGCTAACGCCCGGCCTGAACGCCGGCTCAAGGCTCCGCCTTGGCTGAAAGCCCGCCGG
>JBEKFU010000053.1:0-21017 GCA_050013155.1 Thermacetogeniaceae bacterium
GATGCCATTCTTCAAGGTTGTCAAGGAGCGTCTACCTGAGTACGCCAGGTATGGGATAGCAAATAACAAGAAACTTCAAACGCTGGTTTGAGCACTATAGATCGCACGCTGTAGTATTAAACGGTTATTTTGGCGGCGCCTACCTGGATCTGGGGAACGCCTACCTGCTCACTGCGATTGCTGCCACACTGATCGGCGGCACAATCGTATCCGGGGGGAAGTCAAGCGTGATCGGAACGTTTGCCGGAGGCCTGATGCTGACGCTGATCGTTACTTTTGTCACCCTTACCAAGCTGTCAATCGGCTTCCAGTACTTGATCGAAGGCATCATCCTGGTTTCTATCCTGGCAGTCTCCTCGACGACCAGGGGGGATGCAGCCTGATACGGGGGCTGGGCATCAAGGAGAACCTCTAATGTCAAAAGTGGATCATCAAAAATCAGGGGCCGGCGGGCAATGAAAGATGAAGACCGGATCCCATCGAGGACGGGTGAGCACCTCAAAAACGCTGTGCTTCATGTGCAAACAGGAGATGTTAGGCATGGGTGTTGTCAGTGAACTGCTAAAAGATGTGGAAATCCCCAGGATGGCCAAGGTTCGGCAAATCTTTGCCAGGGACAGGCTTGACAGCGTGCCGGACGCCTTGAGATCGGAGCTGTTCAAAGAGGAAATCAAAAATACTGTCAGGCCCGGGATGCAGATCGCCATCACCGGTGGCAGCCGCGGCATAGCCGATATAGCCGTTATTTTGAAGGAAATAGCGTCGTTTGTGAAGGAACGGGGTGCTCATCCCTTTATCATTCCTGCCATGGGCAGCCATGGAGGGGCTACTGTGGCGGGACAGGTAGAAGTGCTTGAAAGCTACGGCATTACGGAAGAATACTGTGGCTGCCCGATCAAAGCGACAATGGAAACCAGGCGGATCGGTTTCGTCGCAGGGCAAAAACCTGTGTTTATCGATAAATATGCCGCTGCAGCAGACGGAATCATTGTTGTGAATCGCATCAAACCGCATACCTCTTTTCGCGGCACTTATGAATCCGGCCTGATGAAAATGCTGGCCGTCGGCCTCGGCAAGCAAAAAGGGGCCGGGCTTTTTCATGCCACGGGTTTTAAAAATGCGGCGGGGTTCATCCCGCTTTACGGCAACGTCATTCTCGCTAATTCCAATGTGCTCTTCGGTGTCGCCATCCTGGAAAATCCCTATGACGAGGCATGCAAGATAACGGCGCTGACCAGGGATCAGATCCCCGAGCAGGAGCCGGCCCTGCTGGCGGTGGCTAAAGCGCTGATGCCGAGAATCTGGTTTACGGAGATCGATGTCCTGATCGTCGATCAGATCGGCAAGAATATTTCAGGCGACGGGATGGATCCAAATATTACCGGTACCTTTGCGACGCCATACGCCTCTGGAGGGGTGAGAGCACAGAGAGTGGCGGTGCTTGACCTGAGTGAAGAAACCCACGGCAATGCGATTGGTATGGGTGCGGCTGACTTCAGCACACGCAGGCTGTTTGAAAAAGTCGATCTGGAAAAAACATATCCGAACGGCCTCACATCTACCGTGGTCAGTATCATGAAGATCCCGGTGATCTTGAACAGCGATCGGGAGGCCATCCAGGCGGCAATTAAAACCTGTACCGAGATCGGCCCAACCGGCCCGGCCATTGTCAGGATCAAGAATTCGCTGCACCTTGATTGCATCTATATTTCAGAAGCTCTGCTGGATCAAGCCGGGAGAATGCAGAATATTGAAGTGCTTGAAGAGCCGCGGCCGCTGGTGTTCAATGAACAGGGCAATCTGTGGTGAGAGTGATTGCCACCGGAATGACCGTTATTTAACTAACCGCCAAAGGAGTCTCCCGCTTCTATAAGCGGGAGATGAATTTGGCAAAAGCTTTTAGTCTCCGAATTCAGTGGGGGTGCAGACCCCCACTGAATCCCCGAGCGAAGCGATACCTGGCCGGAAGCCACATTTTCTCGTGCCGCAGTTCGGTGAGGCTTTGCCAAGATCTATCGTCCATATGGCGAGGTGAATAGACATGGGTTATCACGAGCTAGGGCCGTAATAGACTGTCAGGCTTTGAATAGCAACACTTGAGCGGAGCCCCCTGGCGGAAGATCGGGGGCTGCCGGCGAGCAGGGTTTGATAAATCCTGTAAGGAGGAGATATTGTGAAAGCTGTTGTCAAGTATGCGAACCAGGATGGTTGCACGGAAATACGCGATGTTCCCGTACCGGCTATCGGGCCCGGAGAGGCCCTGGTTGAAGTGGCTTATGTCGGTATTTGCGGCAGTGACCCGCACATCCATCACCAGGATGTCACTTACCCGCTGGAAGTGCCCCTGATTCTGGGGCACGAATTCGCAGGCAGGATTGTCGATGTTGGACCCTCAGCCGGTGACTGGGCGGTTGGAGACAGGGTCACCGCCGAAACCCATGCTGAATATTGCGGCCGGTGTTCCCTGTGCCACGCCAATCATTATCACCTGTGCCGGGATCGCAAGGGCTACGGTTTCAGGGTGAATGGCGCCTTTGCCCGGTACGTCAGGGTTCCGGTTCGAATACTGCACCGGGTGCCGGAGTCGGTCGACCTGCGCCAGGCCGCCTTGACGGAACCCTTCTGCGTGGCTTACCAGGCTGTGATCAACAACAGCGTCCTCAAGCCGGGTGATACGGTGTGCATCATCGGCCCGGGTCCGATCGGAATTCTTTGTACAGCCATGGCCAGCCTGGCGGGGGCCGCTGAAATCATCGTGGCGGGCACGACGGGCGATGGCGAGCGCCTGGAGATGGCCAGGCAATACGGGGCGACTACGACCACCGACGTTGCGGATGCCCTCAGGGCAGCCCAGGAACTGACGGATGGCTACGGAGCCGATTTGGTGGTGGATACAGCAGGACCGTCGGCTACCCTGAAGCTTTCCCTGGACGTGGTCCGTCCGGCGGGCCAGATCACCAAGGTCGGCTGGGGGCCGGAGCCGGTTGGTTTTTCACTGGATCAGTTGATCGGCAAGTCGGTTCGGCTGCAGGGCAGTTTTAGCCATACCTGGGACGTCTGGGAAAAATGTCTCACCCTGATGGGGAAGGGCAAGATGGACTTGAGCAAGCTGATCACCCACGAACTGCCCCTGGAGGAGTGGGCGAGGGGCTTCGAGATCATTGAACAGCGTCGGGGCCTGAAAGTCGTACTCGTGCCGGCGTAAATCTGTATTCAAACGACTGATAAGGAGCGAATATCGATGATTAGTCAGGAACAGACATCATCTCTTCGTAACATGGCTGCACGGATCAGAAAAGACGTGGTGGATATGCTGGCCCCGCCCAAGGTCGGCCACCTGGGAGGCTCGTCCTCCTGCGCGGAGATAGTGGCGGTGCTCTATTTCCACCAGATGAGGCATGACCCCAAGAATCCGCACTGGCCTCAGCGCGACCGGTTTATCATGAGCAAGGGCCATTCCGCCTTGTCTCAGTATGCCGCTCTGGCCGAATGCGGCTACTTCCCGGTTGCAGAACTCAAGCATAATAAGGAACTGGGCTGCCGGCTGCAGGGGCACCCCGACCTGCAGAAAGTGCCCGGCATCGAGGCCAATACGGGTTCGTTGGGCCAGGGGTTGTCCGTCGGCATCGGGCTAGCCCTGTCCGCCAGGCTCGATGCTTCAGATTCCAGGGTTTACGTCGTGTTAGGAGACGGAGAACTTTCGGAGGGACAGGTCTGGGAAGCGGCCATGGCTGCCGCTGCCTACCGGCTCGACAACCTGGTGGCCATCGTCGATAACAACGGCCTGATGGCGACCGGGCCAATCCGGGAGCGGATGGATATCGGCCGGATTAAGGAAAAATGGGAGGCCTTCGGTTGGCACGCCGTGGAAGTTGACGGCCACGATGTTGCTTCCCTGGTGTCTGCCCTGGAAGAGGCTGATCAAACGCGGAACTGTCCGACGGTAATCATTGCTCACACCGTTAAAGGCAAGGGTATCCCCTTTGCTGAAAATAAAGCCGCCTATCACAATGCGGGGATGAGCCAGGAAGAATACGCCCTGGCCCGGCGTGCCGTTGAGCAAATCTTGGACGGGAGTGAGAAAAAGTGAGCACTGCAGCGAGCTTGCGCGAAGCCTATGGTCAAACTCTGGTTGCCCTGGGACACGAGGATCAGCGGATCGTCGCCCTGGACGCGGATCTTTCCAAGTCAACCAGGGGAGACCTGTTTGAGGCCGAGTTTCCCGATCGCCACTTCGAAATGGCCATCGCCGAGCAGAACATGGTATCAGTGGCTGCCGGACTGGCTCTCGGCGGTAAAATTCCCTTTGTCCATTCCTTTTCGGTCTTCCTGACCGGCAGGGCCTATGATCAGATCAGGGTAGGGGTGGCTCTGGCCAAAGCCAATGTCAAGCTGATCGGTTCATCGGCCGGTCTTTCGGACTACGGTGACGGCGCTACCCACCAGTCGATGGAAGATGTGGCCCTGATGCGGGTCCTGCCCAATATGACGGTTATCGTGCCTGCCGATGCCACCGAGACCGTCAAGGCGACCCGGGTTATCGCCGGCTTCGAGGGTCCGGTTTACCTGCGGCTTAATCGTAATCCCCTGCCGGCAGTATTTCCAGAGACCGAGGAGTGGCGCATCGGCCAGGTCTATCCCCTGCGGCGGGGAAGGCACGTCACCGTGTTTGCCAATGGGGTTATGACCAGCCGGGCGTTGGAAGCGGCCGATTTGTTGGCCCGCCGGGGGATCGAGATCAGCGTGGTCAACGTCGGTACGGTAAAGCCGCTGGACGGGCAGGCGGTAAGGGACCTGGCGCGGGAGACCGGAGCGGTGGTAGTGGCCGAAGAGCACAGTATCATCGGCGGACTGGGAGGCGCCGTTGCCGAGACTCTGGGCGGTGAAAGGAACGTGGCCCTGGAGATCGTCGGAGTGCGGGATAGTTTCGGTCAATCAGCCTGTGATTATCAGGAACTGCTGAATGCATACGGTTTGACCGGTGAGGCCGTGGCAGCGGCCTGTGAAAGAGTACTGCGGGCTTAAGACGGTCCGATGGCCGTTCATCAGCCTCTAGTGCTCACAGATGTGACTGCAAGATTGCCCGCCCTTCGATCAGGGAGAGCACTGGAAGAAAAACTTACACTGCTGGCTTGACAGAAAGGAGCGAACAACAATGCAAAAAATCGGTTTTATTGGTCTCGGGATCATGGGTAGGCCGATGAGCAAGAACCTGTTGAAGGCGGGCTACCAACTTGTGGTACACGACAAGAACAGCACGGTGGTCGCAGACCTGGTGGCGGCCGGGGCAACAGCAACCGGGTCTCCCAGGGACGTGGCCGAGCAGTCGGAGCTTGTCATCACCATGCTGCCCAATTCGCCGGATGTCAAGGAGGTAGTGCTTGGCCCGGCGGGGGTGATCGAGGGCACCCGGGAGGGTTCTCTGGTCATCGATATGAGTTCCATCGGCCCCCTGGTGAGCAGGGAGATCGGGGCCAGCCTGGCTGCCCGGAAAGTACGGATGCTGGATGCGCCGGTCAGCGGCGGGGAGCCCAGAGCAGTGGATGGCAGCCTGTCAATCATGGTTGGTGGACAGCAGGCCGATTTTGATGCCTGTCTCGACCTCTTCAAGGCTATGGGCACTTCCATCGTCCGGGTGGGAGATCTGGGCGCCGGCAATGTGGCCAAGCTGGCCAATCAGGTTATTGTAGCCTTGAATATCGCCGCCATGTCGGAGGCCCTGGTCCTCGCCACCAAGGCCGGAGTCGATCCCGAACTCGTCTACCAGGCCATCCGTGGCGGCCTTGCCGGCAGCAACGTTCTGGATGCCAAAGCCCCGCTGGTGCTGGACGGCAAATTCAACCCCGGCTTCCGGATCAAGCTCCACATCAAGGATCTGGCCAACGCCCTGGCCACCGGCCACGGGATTGGGGCGCCAATGCCTCTGACGGCTGTCATGATGGAGATTCTCCAGGCCTTGCAGACGGATGATCTTGGTGATGCCGACCACGGGGCAATCATCCGTTTCTACGAAAAAATGTCCCGCGTGGAGGTCCGCCGGAGATGACGGGAATGAGGGCAGCCGTTCTGCACGCCCCCGGGGATCTGCGTATCGAAGAGACGCCGCGGCCGGAGATCGGGCCAACCGAGGTGCTCGTAAACATCAAAGCGGTGGGTGTCTGCGGCAGCGATCTCCATCTGTTCAACAACGGCCGGATTGCCACCTCGATCATGACCAGGCCGCTGATCCTGGGCCACGAGGCGGCCGGGGAGGTAGTTGCGGCAGGGGCGGCGGTGGCCGGGATCAAGTGTGGAGACCGGGTGGTGATCGAACCCGGGATCTCTTGCGGCCACTGCGAGTTTTGTACCAGGGGCGAATATAACCTGTGCCGTAGTCAGGCGTTTAAGGGTATTCCCGACACCCAGGGGTGTTTGGCAGATTTTGTGGCCATGCCGCAACAATACGTCCATAAGTTGCCCCCGGGGGTGGGCTATGCCGAGGGTACGGTAATCGAACCATTCGCGGTGGCCTTGCAGGGCCTGTCCGAAGGGCAGGTGCGGGCCGGGCAATCGGTGGCGGTATTGGGAGGAGGCCCGGTGGGCCTGATGGTGCTGCAGGGAGCCCTAGCCACCGGAGCCGGACCCGTAACCGTTGTCGATCTGTATGAAAAAAGGCTCGCTCTAGCCGGACGTTTGGGCGCGGCGCATACCGTCAATGCCGGGCAGGAGGATGCGGTGCAGGTGATCCGGAGCCTGACTGACGACCGCGGCGCCGATGTGGTGCTGGAAACCTCCGGAGCGTCGGCAGTGGCCGCCCAGACCATCAAGGTGGTCCGGCGCGGGGGGACCGTGGTCTTCGTGGGGGTTGGCTGCGGCGACGTCACCTTTGACGTGAATACCATCACCCGTTCACGGTTAAAACTGACCGGCACTTTTCGCTATGCCAACCAGTACCCGGTGGCCATCGGCCTGGCTGCAGTCGGCCGGGTTGACCTGGGGGCGGTGATCACGCACCGGTTTCCGTTGGAGGGCGCCGGAGAAGCTCTTGCTTTCACCGCCGCCCACAAGGATGAGGCCATTAAAACCATTATCTCTCTGGAGGGATAATGTTACCCAGCTCTTCGAAGTTCGATGCTGCCTGCACCATGAGGGTACTCTGATCAGGGGTGTTTGCCTGTCAGGACAACAAAGTGGCGCTATTCAAATCGCCTGGGAATCCCCCGCCTTCATAGGCGATGGGTTCAAAGCTAAGTAATCACTAGGAGTTCAATCTCCTTCAGATTATACGGCGAAGTTGAATGGTTCTTTGCCGTGCCATATGTTCAGCACTCCACTACTATTGCTTCGTATGCGCGCCCATGTACTCCGCGTTCTTCAGGCCAGGCCGGAGGCCTGGAGGAGGGCACACGCCATACTGCGCAATAGGATTCAACTGGGTCTTGGCTTCAGTGGGGGAAAGCAATCCCCCTCTGAAGCCAAGACCCAGTTGAATCTCAAGCCAGAGTAGTGGGCTAATCTATATAGCCATAATTCGACATAATATTCCAGTATCCTCTTTCTCTGGAGATGATCAATCGTAACTCCTGAGGAGTTCGAGGGTTTAGAGTCTGACCAACCTCCGGGGTGACTGAACCGGAGGTTTGGCGCTTTTCAAGGGCAGAAGGAATTATTGACTGCGAACAGGGGAGAACAAAAACAAGACACTGGTGGGGGTCGGCAACTGCTGCAATAGTCTGCGCAATAGGGTATAATTGCTTAGTGTGATAAATGGAGGCAGTTCCAGGTGCGTATTGATGTTGCTGATGGCCGCACACTCGTGACTTTAGTCGTGAGTTAGGCATGCGAAAATATGTTTGCAATTTGCCACAAGGTCTGCTATAATATTCCAAGTGAATGATCTAGTGACAACCAAGCTGGATCCAAATTCCTGAACCGCAGGAACTGCGGGGATAGCCTGTGGAGTTCCGGTAAGACTTCTCTACGGAAGGCAAGGGACGATGAACCAGGAATCATGCGACTTCAGTCGTGTGAGAGTTCAAAGACAAGACTATCATGCAACGAAAGGGGGTAAAGGATGAAATTCCGGGAGATCTACGAGCTTGCGGTGAAGAAGGGGATTGCGGCCGACCTCAGGGGCGAGGCCGGGATCACCAGGCTGCTGGAAAAGCAGCGCAAGGAATACGAGGAGATGAAGGAGAGCGAGAAGGCCGAGTTCGATCAGGAAAGGCTGCGCAACCCCTTCAGCGACACCCGCATGCTCTACGGGGACACGAGAACCTGGAGATCAAGAGCGTGCTGTGCGGGATCGACATGGAGTCCGGGGAGGTGCTGCTGGCCGACCGCCTGCGGGATAAGGGGCAGAAGATTGACCTGATCATCGCCCATCACCCCGAGGGCAAGGCGATGGCCGCCCTATACCGGGTGATGCATCTCCAGGAGGACCTGCTGGCCCAGTTGGGGGTGCCGATCAACGTGGCCGAGGGCATCCTGACAGGAAGAATCGCCCAGGTGGAGCGCAACCTGATGCCGCTCAACCACAACCGGGCGGTGGACGCGGCCCGGCTGCTGGACATTCCGCTGATGTGCGTGCACACGCCGGCAGACAACCTGGTTACCAACTTCCTGACCAGGCTCTTCGAGGAAAAGAAGCCGGAGACGGTGGGAGAGGTCGTGAAGGTCCTCAAGGAACTCCCCGAGTATGCCGCCGCCGTCAAGCTGAACTCCGGCCCCACGATCGTGGTCGGCAACGAGAAACGGCGGGCCGGGAAGATCTTCGTGGACATGACCGGGGGCACCGGAGGCGCCAAGGAGGCCTACGAGAAAATGGCTATCGCCGGGGTCGGTACCGTGGTCGGGATGCACATCGCCGAAGAGCACCGTAAAGAGGCGGAAAAGTACAACATCAACGTGGTGATCGCCGGGCACATAGCCAGCGATTCCGTGGGTATGAACCTGTTCCTGGACGACCTGGAACAGCGCAAGGTGGCCGTTCTGCCCTGCTCCGGACTGATCCGGGTCGGCCGCCTGACCAAAACCCGTATAAAGAAGTGATCGGGGATGATGTTGCCATAGAACCCAATCCAGCGGTCAGCAGGCCGGAACTGCTGGCGCCGGCAGGGAATCTCCAGGCGCTGAAGGCGGCCGTGGAGAACGGGGCGGATGCCGTCTACCTGGGGGGCAAGTCCTTCGGCGCCCGCGCCTACGCTGAAAACTTCGACCGGCAGGAGCTTGGCGAGGCCCTGGCCTACGCCCACCTGCGCGGGGTCAAGGTGTACGTGACTGTCAACACGCTGGTAGACAACGGGGAATTCGGCGACCTGTCCGAGTTCTTGCTTTTTTTGTACCGGGAGGGGGCCGATGCCCTGCTGGTTCAGGACCTGGGCGTGATTGCGTGGGCGCAACAGGTGCTCCCGGATTTCCCCCTGCACGGCAGCACCCAGATGACCGTCCACAACGCCGCCGGGGTGCAGTTCCTGGCAGGCCTGGGGGTGCGCCGGGTGGTGCTGGCCCGGGAGACCTCGTACCAGGAACTGCTGGCCATCAAGCGTCAGTCCGGCCTGGAGTTGGAGGTGTTCGTCCACGGCGCCCTCTGCATCAGCTACTCTGGGCAGTGCCTGTTCAGCAGCATGGTCGGGGGGCGCAGCGGCAACCGGGGCAGTTGCGCGGGGCCGTGCCGGATGGCCTACACCCTGGTGGACGACCGCGGGCGCGACCTAGGCGGCGCCTGTCCCGGCCAGCACCTGCTGAGCACCAGGGACCTGATGCTGCTGGAGAAACTACCCCAGTTGGTGCAAGCCGGGGTGGCCGCCCTGAAGATCGAGGGGCGCATGAAGCGGCCTGAATACGTGGCGACGGTGGTCCGGATCTACCGGAACGCCCTGGACCGGGCCTGGCGGGACCCGGAGCGCTATCAGGTCTCCGAAGAAGAGGTTCGGGACCTGGCCCAGGTCTTTAACCGGGGCTTCACCACCGGCTACTTTGACGGCAGGCCGGGCCGCCTCCTGATGAGCTACACCAGGCCGAACAACCGCGGCCTGTACCTGGGGCGCGTGCTGAATGCGACTCCCGGCAGGGGAGTGGTGTTCAAGACGCGCCTGCCGCTGCGGGTGGGGGACGGTATCGAGTTCTGGATGCAGAGGGGCGACCGGGAAGGGATCACGGTGCACAGCATGATGCTGCACCTGCCGGTACCGGTACAGGTCCAGGAAGCGGGGCCTGGCAGCGAGGTGGAGATCGCCGTGCCCTTTGTCGTCAGGCCGGGGGACCGGGTGTTCAAGACCCACGACGAACGGCTGATCAGTGAGGCCCGGCTCAGCTTCACGGGTCCGGGGCGGCTCAAGATACCGGTCAGGGTTACGGTTCGGGCGCGCCGGGGCGAGCCACTGGAGTTGGAGGCTGTGGATGCGGACGGCATCCGGGCGGCAGTGAAGGGGACGCTTCCGGGGGAGGCGGCCCTGAAGCACCCCCTCACCCCTGAGGTGGCCCAGGCGCAGATAGAACGCCTGGGCAACACCCCTTTTACCCTGGCCGGCCTGGACTGCGACCTGGACGGGGTGGCCATATACCCGCTGAGCGAGCTCAACGCAGTCCGGCGCGCTCTTACCACAGCCCTGGAGGGCGCCCGCCTCGGCCGGTTCCGGCGGGTGCTCCCGGACGGAGTCGAAGGGACGGCAGCGGCGCTCCAGGCATCCCTGCGGCAGGATGCGGAGCAGGTCTCTCACCGGCCTCCCGCCAGCCCGCTGCTGGCGGTGGCGGTGGCCGACTACGCCGGCCTGGAGGCGGCCATCGACGGTGGCGCCTCTGCCGTCTATTTCGGCGGCCTGTCCTACCGGGGACGGGAGGCCTGGAACCTGGTCACGGCTACCCGGGCGGTGGACCTGTGCCGGGCGAACAATGTCCGGGCCTACCTGATCATACCCCGGATCTGGAAGGAGGGCGAACGCTCCGGCATCGCCGAATGGCTCGACACAGCCGTAAGGTTGCAGGTCGCCGGGGTGGTGGCCGGCGACTTGGGGGGCCTGGGACTGGCTATCCAGTCCGGCCTGGAGACGGTCGCCGATCTCTCCATCCCCGTCTTCAACGACCTGGCGATCCAGTTGCTGTTGCGGCAGGGCGCGGCCAGGCTGACCCTGTCGCCGGAGTTGAACCGGGAGCAGTTATGGAACCTCCGCTACCGGGGGGCGCCGTACCTGGAGGTGGTGGTGCACGGAACGCTGCCCCTGATGGTCAGCGAGCACTGTCCGGTGGGGGCGGTGACCACGGCCGGCGACCGTTGTCCGGGGAACTGCCACAGGACGCCCTGCTTCTTGGAAGACCGCCAGGGCTACCGGTTTCCCCTGCAGCTCGACGAGCACTGCCGGATGACCCTGTACAACGCCAGGGAACTGTGTTTGATCGAGCACCTTGGTGATATAATACAGGACGGATACGGTTCCCTGAGGCTGGACCTACGCAGCCACGAGGCGAATGCGGTGCGGGAGATCACCAGGGTCTACGGTAACGCCCTGAAGGACCTGCTGGCCGGCGCCTGGAACGGGAGCGCCGCCAGGCAGGCCTGGGAACGGCTCGACCGGCTCTCCCTCCAGGGCCTGACCCGCGGTCACTATCTGCGTGGCGTTATTGAGAAGTGAGATGCGAGAAGGGCAGGATAAAAGTTTGGACCGGTATTCCCTCAAGAAGCTCGAGTTCCACAAGATCAAAGAGATGCTGGAGGCCTGCTGTCATACCCCCCTGAGCGTTCCCCACGTGCAGGGCCTGGAGCCGTCGGCGGATGCCGCCGACATCAGGCGCTGGCAGGAGGAGACCTCCGAGGCGGCAACCCTGCTCAGGATCCTGCCGGACCTGGGTTTTGAGGGTATCGCCGACTTGACGCCGATGCTGAGGCGCTCATGGATCGGCGGGGTGCTCGAACCCCGGGAACTGCTGCTCTGCCGCCAGACCCTGGCGGCTGCCGGGCGCCTCAGGCATGAACTGGCCCGGGTGCAGCACGATCTGCCGCACCTGCAGGGGTATGCGGCGAGGATCCAGGACTGCCAACCGTTGCAAGAAAAAATCGGCGCCTGCATCCTTCCCGAGGGGGAGATCGCCGACAGCGCCTCCCCGGACCTGGCCCGGCTGCGCCAGCAGATCCGAAGCCTGGAAAACCGCGCCCGCAGTCAATTGGACGATGTCCTGACCAGGCCGGAGTGGCAAAAATACCTGCAGGAGCCGATCTACACCGTGCGGGGCGACCGCTACGTGGTGCCGGTGAAGCAGGAATACCGCAACCAGTTTCCGGGCCTCGTCTACGACCAGTCCGGCAGCGGGGCGACGGTGTTCATGGAGCCGCTCCCCCTGGTGTCGGTGATGAACGACCTGGCAGCTTCCCGCAGCCAGGCGCGACAGGAGGAACTGCGGATCCTGGAGCAGTTGACCAGGCTGCTGGCGGCCTATCATGACGAGATCCGTTCCGATCTGGAGATCCTCGGGCTGTTGGACTTCGCTTTTGCCAAGGCCCGCCTGAGCATGAAGATGAAGGGACGCCAGCCGGAATTCAGCGACGAGGGCTACGTGGTCCTACGCGGCGGGCGTCACCCGCTGCTCAAGGGGAACGTGGTACCGCTCGACCTCAGGCTTGGCAGGGAGTTTGATTGCCTGGTGATCACCGGGCCGAACACCGGCGGCAAGTCCGTGAGTCTGAAGACTCTCGGCCTGCTGGGAGTGATGGCCCAGGCGGGTCTCCACATCCCCGCCGGAGAGGGCACTGTCCTCCCGGTCTTCACCGATATCTATGCGGACATCGGGGATGAGCAGAGCATCGAGCAATCCCTGAGCACCTTCTCCGGACATATGTCGAACATTGCCCGCATCCTCAGGGGGGCTGCGGACGCTTGCTCCGGCGGGCGTAGTTGCCTGGTGCTGCTGGACGAGTTGGGCGCCGGGACCGACCCGGAGCAGGGGGCGGCCCTGGGCATGGCGATCCTCCGGAACCTGATGCGCAGCGGCGCCCTGGTCGTAGCCACCACCCATTACAGCGAGTTGAAGGTCTTTGCCCATACTGAAGAGCGGGCGGAAAACGCCTCGGTGGAGTTTGACAGCGAGACGCTGCGGCCCACCTATAAGCTGTCCATCGGGACGCCGGGCGAGAGCAACGCTTTCGAGATTGCCGGGCGCCTGGATCTGCTGCCGGAGGTCATAGAGCAGGCCCGGGCCTTCTTGAGGCCGGAACAGCGGCAGTTGGCCGACCTGATCAGGCACCTGAAGGAGGATCAGACAGCCGCCTCCCAGGCCCGCCGGGAGGCCGAGCACCTGAGCGCCGATGCCCGGCAACTGCAGGCTAGGATCAGGGATGAGGAGGAGCGGCTGCGCCAGAAGGAGCGGGATGTCCTGGCCAGGGCCGCCCGGGAGGCCCAGGAACTGGTGCGGGCAGCCCGGAGTGAGGCCGAGCAACTGATCCGGACGCTCAGGGAGGAGCAGCGCAGTGCCAGCCTGGAAGAGAGGCGGCAGGCAGCCCTGGCGGCGCGCGGCAGACTGGCCGAGGTGTCCGGCCGGATCGAGGAGCAGATCGCCTCCATCCTGCCGGAACCTGCGGGTGAGGTAGTGGATAGTGTGAAGAGCGGCGACCTGGTGGTGATACCCCGCTTCAACGCCGAGGGGTACGTGCTGGAGGGGTCGAACGGCGGCAGCGACGTCCTGGTCCAGGTGGGGGCGCTGAAGGTGAACCTCCCGCTGCACGAGCTGCGCAAGGGCGCCAAACAGAAGCAGGCGGGCACTTTCTCAATCAAAGCCCCGTCCCTGGAGCAAAAGGCCGAGGTCTCCCATGAGTTGCACCTCCGCGGCCTGCGGGTCGAGGAGGCCCTGGAGAGGGTGGACAAGTATCTGGACAGCGCCTACCTGGCCGGGCTGCCCAACGTCAACCTGATTCACGGCAAGGGGACCGGCGCCTTGAGGGATGCTCTCAGGCAATACCTGACCCAGCATCCCTTTGTTGGCTCATACCGCACCGGCGGCTATTACGAAGGGGGTACCGGGGTGACCGTGGTCACCTTCAAGTAGTCAAACACTAAGGTGTCTGGTTGACAATGTTGGTGAGGTTCTGAAGCACGTTCACTTTCTTCACCTGGTGGTCAGGCAGCGAGCAGTGCAGCACGGGCACCTGATTGGCCGGGAACTGCTCCTCCTGTACAAACTCCGGCGGGCAGCCGCCCTCCTCCAAGAAACCGGGGACGTTGGCCAGGTAGGGTACGCCGTGGTGCCGGGGATCGGTGCAGATCTTGACGGTCACCATCTGGTTTGCCGAGGCGGAACCGGAAGGCCCCGTAGTACCGGCAGGTCCGATGGGGGAATACTGCGCGGGCAGCGCCTCTTTCATGTCCCAGGGCTGGTACTGGCCGCTCACCGGCGGGCGTTTCAGGAACACCTTGGTGGCCGTATGCTGTGAGTAGGGGGTGGCCAACAGTCCGGTATCGGTGTCGATGGTGGCCTCGACGTGGACGTCGCAGATCCCGGTCGGCACCGTGCCCTGGACGAAGAGGTCGTTTTCCAGTTCGTCTTGCGGGCAGAAGGCGTTGGGCAGCAGCCCAGACTTGCCGCAGACGGTGGCCCGCAACAGGCCGGCGGGCATCGGGAAATCGGACACCGGTATATTTTCGACAGCCTTCTGCATGACCTGCTTCCAGATCAGGGCCGGGTAGGTCGCCCCAAACACGTCAGACATGGTTTCCATGCTTTCCTCTTTGTCGAACCCCATCCAGACGGCCCCGACAAACTCCGGGGTATAACCCATGAACCAGGCATCAACTTTATTGGTAGTGGTTCCGGTCTTGCCCGCTACCGGACGATCCAACTGGGCGTTGGTGCCGGTGCCCACCTTCACCACACTCTCCAGCAGGTCGGTCATGATGTAGGCTGTTTGCTCCGAGATCACTACCTTCTGCTGGGGTTGGACCTGGTACAGGAGGCCTCCATTGTTATCCACGATCTTGCGTACAGTGTACGGCCGGATGTAGACACCCTGGTTGGCAATGGCGCAATATCCTCCCGCCATCTCCAATGGGGAGATACCATTGGTGATCCCGCCCAGGGCCAGGGACAGGTTCTTGTCCTTGTCGGGGTCCAGGCTGGTGATGCCAAACTTGGTGGCGAAGTCGTAGCCGTAGTCGACCCCGATCAGGTTGAGCAGCTTGACGGCATAGGTGTTGATCGAGTACTCGAGGGCGGTGTGCATGGTGATCAGGCCGCGGTACTGGTCATCGTCGTTATAAAAGGTTTTAGGACCGAAGGTGGCCGGGACATCATCCTGGACAAAGGCTTCGGTGTAGCCCTTCTCGATGGCCGGACAGTAGACCGCCAGCGGTTTGATGGCGGATCCGGGCTGGCGCTTGGCCTGGGTGGCCCTGTTGAAACCCATGGTCGAGTACTTGCGGCCGCCGATCAGAGCCTGGATCTGCCCGGTGTGCTGGTCGATGAGCACCATCGCTCCCTCTACCTGCTGCCCCTTGTAGTCTGACGGAAAGTTGGCGCTGTTGGCGAACACGTTTTCCATTTTCTGTTGCACCGGGGCGTTCAAGGTGGTATAGATCTTCAGTCCGCCCTTATAGATCAGGTTCTGAGCGGCATCACGGGACATCCCCTGCTGCTGCTGCAGGATACCCTCTGTCTCGCTGATCACCTGGTCGGTGAAGTAGGGGAACTGGTAGGCGCTGGTGGCGCCCTCATGATATTGCAGCTTGGCCTGCTTGGCCTGGTTGGCCTGGTCCTGGGTGATCTTGCCGTACTTGACCATCTGGTCGAGCACGGTCTCCTGCCTGCGTTTGGCCATGACGGGACTGGCAAAGGGGTTGTAGTTGTTGGGGCTGCGCACGATCCCCGTCAGCAGGGCGCTCTCGGCCAGGGTCAGGTCCTTGGCGTCCTTGTCGAAGTAGAGTTGGGATGCCGCCTGGATGCCGTAGGCGCCGTTGCCGAAATAGATCCTGTTCAAGTAAAATTCGAGGATTTCCTGCTTGGAGTAGTGATGCTCCACCTCCAAGGCGAGGATCGCCTCCTGGATCTTGCGCCGGAGGGACTTCTCGTCGCTGAGGTAGGCGCTCCTGACCAGTTGCTGGGTGATGGTGCTGCCCCCCTCGGTTGCAGCGCCCCCGCGCAGGTCCACCCACAGCGCCCTGGCGATCCCCACCGGGTCTATCCCCGAATGCTCGTAGAAGCGATTGTCTTCGGCTGCCACAAAAGCATTGGGCAGGTAGGGAGGCAGTTCTGCAAGAGGCACCGGCGTGCGGTTCTCATTCGCATAGACCTGTGACGTCTGTTGATCATAGCGGTCGTAGATGATCGTCGATTGGGAGCCTGCCAGCTTGTTCGGGTCCCATGACGGCAGCGTGACCACCGCCCAGGCAAGGTTGCCGCAGCCTACCAACAACAGGCTGATGACGATCAGCAGGGATATGAGCAAGACAACTCTTGACGGCTTCAACCTTCTCTTTCTCTTGCGCCTGGAGAGATAGTGATCCATCTGTCGGCTGGACATTGGCATCCCCCTCCTTGGGGACGTGCGAGGTTAGAGCGTTTCCCACATCACAGTTATTCCGTGGTTTGCGGCGGAGGGCCCGTGAGGATGGTGAGGTTGAGACCCTGGGTGTGCTCGATCGCTTCGGGGGGCGCGATGACGGTCAGGACATCCCCGGCCTGGATGATGGTATCGGCCTCGGGAGCGACGATCTCCTTGGTGTGGCGCTGCACTGCCAGCACCGTACCCCCGGTGCGGGAACGGAACTGGACCTCCCCCAGGCTTTTTCCGACCATGGGCGAGTTCGCCTCGACCCTGAGCTCCTGAATTCGCTGCAACCTGGTGGCCATCTTGAAGGTGTAGTCCAGCAACTCGTCAGTCAGCCGCACGATCTCGTTATCCAGGTGGCTGCGCTCATCCAGGTATTGATGCAGGCGCTGTTGAATGTCGGACAGGATCTGGCGCTGGCCGTATTCGGCCAGATAGCCCTCGGCATTGGGCTTGGAGCGCACGGTGACCCCGATTCCCGGGTGCAGTTCCACGATTTCTCTTTCCTCGAGGATGGCCAGGGCACGCCGGATGGTCTCCGGAGACACGTTATACCGGCCCGCCAGGGAGGACCGCCCGAAGATCCGCTGCCCCTCCCGGTATTCCCCGCGGGCAATACGGGTGGCGATGTCGACGGCGATGTTGATGTAGCGCGCGATGTGACTCTGGTGGCTGTTATCTGTCAATTAGGTCATCCCCTTAAATGGTAGTCGGTGGTGGGTGTCGGGTGCGCTGTTGAAGATCCCAAAACCAACGGCTAATTGCCAACGACTTTCAGTTCTAACCGGAGGGTATCCGGAAGCTTCAGAGTCTATCTCCTGAAGAATACCGGTAGAACATCTCTGATCTTACGAGTTAATTTTAATATTTTACTTGTAAATTATAGCATATCGAGTATGGGGCTGAAATAGGGTTCACACGGGAATACCTTTAAAAATGGAAGGCTGCTCGCCTCTTTAAGAGGTCTATGCGGGGAGTTGGGATTTATGCCAAAATATAGGGGAGGCGCCTCTTTGGCACGAGGGCGCCGCGGTAAAATAAAACATCCTCGAATTTGCCCCCTGGGAAATTGGGTAACCGGCATGTTGACATGCCAGAGCGATGCGAGTAATATTACTTTGTAATTTATTTCGGAAACCAAAGTTATTGCTCTGCATGCCCCGGACACGGGAAGAGATTGGAGGTAGGTGCATGGTAGAGACAGAGATTGTGCATGTGGAGAACCTGACCAAACTATTCGGCCACAAGGCAGCAGTTGACCACATCAGCTTCAGCGTCCCCCAGGGCGAGGTGTTCGGGCTCGTAGGCCCTAACGGTGCCGGGAAGACAACGACCGTCAAGATGCTGACCACGCTGCTCCCGTCCAGTGGAGGCAGCGCCAGCATCCACGGCTACGACATCAGGAAGCATCCGAGCCAGGTGCGCCGCTTCATCGGCTACGTGCCCCAGGCCCTGTCCGCGGATGGTGACCTCACCGGCTACGAGAATTTATTGATGTTCTGCAAGCTGCTCGGCATCTCCGGGACCGAGCGCCCCCGGCGCATCCAGGAGATCCTGGAGATGATGGACCTCACCGAGGCCGCCCACCGGCGGGTGAAGCAGTACTCCGGAGGCATGGTGCGCCGCCTGGAGGTCGGTCAGGCGATGCTGATGCGCCCGAGCGTCCTGCTCCTGGACGAGCCGACTGTCGGGCTTGACCCGGTGGCCCGGAGGACGGTCTGGGACCTGCTCAACAGCTTCCGGCAGCAATACCCGCTCAGCATCCTGATCACGACCCATTACATGGACGAGGCGGAAGCCTTATGCGACCGGGTGGCGATCATGAACCACGGGCACATCGCCGCCCTGGACACCCCCGCAGCACTCCGGGCGGGGACCGGTAATCCCGAGGCCACCATGGAGGATGCCTTCCGCTTCTACACTGGTGGAGATTACGCAGAGGAGGCAGATTATCGTGACGTCAAGCGTACTCGCAAGATTGCCAGGCGCCTCGGCTGAGAATATGCCGGAGGGACGGCAGGAATCGTGGTTGGCAGTCTGGCTGCGCGGCATTGCGGGAGTGGTGGAACTGGAGGTCCGCAAGCTCTGGCACGACCCCACAGAAGTGTTCACCAGGGCGGTGCAGCCGGCCCTGTGGCTGCTGATCTTCGGTGAGGCCTTCAGTCGCCTGCGGGCGATCCCGACCGGGGGCGTCTCCTACCTGACCTTTATGGCGCCGGGTATCCTCGCCCAATCCATGATGTTCATCTCGATCTTCTTCGGGATCGCCATCATCTGGGAGCGCGACCTGGGCCTGATGCAGAAGATGCTGGCACTGCCCCTGCCCCGCAGCGTCTTCATCCTGGGCAAGGCCCTGGCCGCCGGCGTCAGGTCGCTCGCCCAGGTAGTGGTAGTCATCATCATCTCCCTTTTAATCGAGATTCCCCTGCGGTGGCAGTTGGTGCCACTGCTCGGCGTGATCGCTACGGTCATGATCGGCGCCATGATCTTCGCCAGCTTCTCGATGATCCTGGCGTCCATCGTCAAGACCAGGGAGCGCTTCATGGGCCTCGGGCAGCTCTTCACCATGCCCTTTTTCTTTGCCTCGAACGCCCTCTATCCGATCAGCATCATGCCGCCCTGGCTGCAGGTGCTGTCGCGCATCAACCCCCTCACCTACGTGGTGAACCTGCTGCGCGGCTTCCTGGTCACCGGGCAGGTAAACGCCTCGGCCGATTTCGGTATCCTGATAGTTGTGGCCGTGGTGATGGTGGTCGTGGCCACCAAACTCTACCCCACTGCCATTTATTAGATGAGTGACACTCCCTGACCCCCTAAAGGGGGTGGGTTTCTGAGCAACACCCGCAGTTTGGCCTGCCTCTTGCGAGACCCCGTTTCCGGGTGGTTGAGCTAAAGGCTTACTCAGACAACTTTGGTCCGTGTCCGGGCTACTACTACGTTCCGGCTTCGCACAGCGAGCGATTGTTCATCCCGCTCCCTGCCCCTCTCAGGGGGCCGGGCCGTAGATACGTGATCTTGTAGGGGAACTCGATCTCAGATCCGTAGGCTATGGGGTGCATGTTCGCCGCTCCGACGACATCCCGGTGTCCGGTGAAAACGCAACTTTTGCAAACCCACACCCTGCCCTTGGGCTTTTGTCTGTGGCCGCATACAGGACACCGGCTGGATGTTCCCCTCTCCTCGCCGGTGAAGCACATGATGCCAGCCATTGCACTCTTGTGGCCTGTGGGAGCGGCGAAACCCCGTTCAGAGTGGGGCTGGCTTTTCAACATCTGGGAGCAAGTGATGAACTCGCATCCGATGAGATTAATGTCCGAATAGGGCTGAGCCCTGATTTCCCAAGCCCTCGGTGCTCACATGGTTTACTACAACGCTTACTACAACCGGGGCAATATTACATGAATAAATCGAGTACCAGGTGTGACTAGATGGGATTTAGAAAACGGTTACGATGCTTGCTCTGGAGAGACAGCTAAAAAGCCGATCTTCTAATTTAATAAAATCGAGGAGGTATGAAGAATGAAAAAGACATCACCATTTGTAATTACAATTAGCCGCCAGCTAGGGAGCGGAGGGGCATATGTAGGACAGCAGTTGGCAAATAAATTGAATATTTTTTATGCGGACCGTGAAATCATCTGCCAGGCTGCCAAACAGCTTTCGGTATTAGAAGAGGTTTTGGAATCACGTAATGAAAAAATAATTTCATTTTGGCAATCATTTTTACAATTATGTACATTTGTTGCGGATACATATACACCGCCAAAAATTATTGGCCCGACAGACCGTGAGTTATTTAAAGTCGAAGCAGAAATAATAGAACGTATAGCAAAAGAACGTTCAGCGGTTATTATAGGACGATGTGGCTCTCATATCCTTTGTGAACATCCGAATCATGTCAGCATATTTTTACACGGCGATATCACTTTCCGAAAAGGCCGTATTCAGAAGCTGTATAATGTATCAGAAGAAGTTGCTGGGAAAATGATTGTCCAAAACGATAAAGAAAGAGCTTGCTATAATAATGCATTTACTGGAAAGGAATGGACAGATGCAAGACAGTATGGCATTTCTATAGATACAAGCAAAATAGGTGTTGATAAAAGTGTAGAGCTCATTTTGAAATACTTGGAATTAATTTAAGGAATGGTGTGACCATTGAATAACGTAGAACATTCCATTGAAAGATGGATTTCGATGCTTTATAGATATGGGCAGAGCTATGTAAGTAAAAAACTGGGACACCATAATATTGGAAGTGGACAGTATGTTATTCTTCTAACTTTGTTTAGAAACGGTGGAATAAGCCAAGAAGTACTATCAGATTATTTAAAACTTGATAAGGGCAGTATTGCAAGGTCTATTAAAAAACTTGAAGATGAGGCTTATGTTGAAAGACGTATTGATTTAGATGACAAACGAGCACATAAAGTATTTCTGACCCAAAAGGCATTGGATATCATACCTGTCGTGCAGGAAGCCATTCAAAGTTGGGGAGATGTTCATGGCT
>JBEKFU010000054.1:0-12869 GCA_050013155.1 Thermacetogeniaceae bacterium
ACAGGCCCGGATACCATATCTCTGGCCGTTAAAATTAGCCAATTTAAGTATGCTTCCCGAGTGTCTTCTTCCATACCGAAGATAGATGCAAAGCCATGAATTTGACAGTAATCACCATAGGATTCTTTATCGTTATACACGCTAGAAAACTTCTTTTCGGCCTCTATGCCGGCATAGCAGATGGTCTCCGTTGTCGGCCCGGAAGAATGGCGGCATATGGTCATGGGAAGAGATCGAGGCAGTGAGGGCGGATGAAAAACCCTGGTTCAACCGGGGTTGCAGTATTATTAAGAAATACGATTGGTTATATCGTTAGGCTCAAGGCGTGTTCATAGGAAATTGGTTGGCCAGTTGGAGTCCGCTTCCATGCGTCCTCCCTATGAGAAAGATCCGTCAGCTTCTTTGCCGATAGCTTGCCGAAACGTTTGGCAACCTCTCGCATCGTAGCGAGTTCCTCTTCAGAGAATATATGCTCATCCGGTTCCGTTTCAACACACACAAGGTCAGCTTCATTGCCGTTTGAGAGAATCAAGGATTCGATGGTCACAGCACCGGTGTCAGTAGCGGCCTGCAGACAGAGCATCCAGTCATCCAAAGCGGGACCGTATGGCAGGGAAGCATATCTCGCTCCGCTTATTGATACGGCATGCTTCTTAAAGTGCATAAAATCAGCATACCAAAGGAGCTTCATCAGGGCAATCTTCGATATCTTGCTCCTTGCGGCGGCAAAAAATATCATCATCCCCGCCAGTTTTTCAAAGTCGAATTCTCGAAAGCCGTTTTCGAGGCTGGGCCGGGAACTGGCTCTCTTCTTCAGCGCAGCAAGAACCGCCGTTTTTCTCTCACTATCGAGAAGACCCGAAAGTTTTTGATTCAGCCGGGAACGCTCACGCGGAGAAAGGATGTTGCCGCGGCTTTTTAGGAGATTCAGCATTTCAGCAGGCTCTGTCAAGCCCTTGAGGATCTCTCCATGAGCAGGAGTAGGCACTGCTCCTTTTTCGTACCGATAGACAGTTGCAGGACTCCAGCCCAGCAGCTTTGCCAGGGTGCGCTGCCCCAGGCCGTATTTCTCTCTCAGAGCTATGATATCCATTGGGGCGAGCAAGCCTTTTCGGCGCCGATACTCCGCGTAGGCGCGCTCCAGGTTGGCAGAATCGAGATCCAGATCAAACACATCCTCACCGCACTCAGCACAAACAGCGATCTCGGCCTTAATTGTTACGGGTTCGCCCCGCACCGGATAGGTTTCATCGACCACCTTGATTAACAGTTCCCGGTTATCATTGCATTTTGGGCAATACCCTGTTTTGGACACCCTTATCACCCTTTCCCCTTTAAGCTTTGTAAGGATATATGAATGGATATTCCGCTTGATGAAAGGAGAGGCACAATATCTGTCCGTCGTTCCCGTTTTCGAGCCTTCGTATTTTCAGTTTTATATAATGTTCGTGATCCTCAACCATCACTCCGAAAGTCCAAATATCCTCGCCAGGAAAATCACTGTCTGCATCCGGCCCGTTTACATAGGTCTCTGGAGTAAGAGTACAGATGAAATCGAACAGATTCTCTATGCTCCAACCCAGGAAAGCCAGGGCGTCCAGATTCTTCTTGCGTCTGATAAATGCGCAGCTACCAGATGCAATTAACTTTTTAGCCTCCACAAGGAAGAGCATTACTTGGGCACGAGCTGCAGGCACTGTCCTTCCTCCATTCTCAGTGCTATTATCTCACAGTTTATTTCAATAGTGCAATCATTTGATTGCACTTTTTAAATGAAAAATATGCGCAGCCAACTTTGCCCAGAGACTGCCTTGGTTGACAAGGCTTGACAGAGAGCGACCAGGGTACGGAGCGGCTTGGCACGGCTGTTTTAAAAGGTGATAAGAAATGGAGAAAACATTAGTAGTGGAGATCAGGTACTGCGCGCGGCCTAAAACACCCGACATCGAAAAGCAAGCGTGTGGGCGTTCGTCAACGCGTCAGACAAGAGCTTTTGATATAGAAAGAATGTTTCAAAAAAACGTCGGCAGAGTAAGATGAAAAATTGACTGCAACCACGGGTCACTATTCGTACTCCTGCTTGCATCCCAGAGCGCGAATCACTGCCTCATTCTTACCCCAATTGGGGTAAGTCCGGTACGATGCATCGTGATTCGGACGCTGTTTTTCTGTGGACGGCAAGAGGGTCCGGCACCGTATAGACAAATGCATCCCCGGATGGCACACTATTACTGGATAGTTCAGGAACAGGGGGTGGCAGTATGGCGGTAGATTTTCACGCGCACTGTTTTCCGGACAGCCTGGCCTTGAGGGCGGTCCCCAAACTGGCGGCTGCCGGCGGGGTCGAGCCCTACCTTGACGGTACCGCCTCCGGCCTGCGCCGCTCCATGAAGGAGGCGGGCATCTCTCTGTCAGTGGTGCAGCCGGTGGCCACCCGGCCGCAACAGGTGCGGGTGATCAACGCCTGGGCGGCGGAGCAGGATGCTATCCGTCGTTCAAGCCGGCAGCCGGAGCAGTTGCTGTTTTTTGGCGCCCTGCATCCGGACCTGGCGGACTGGCGGGAGGAGATCAGGCGTATCAAGGAGGACGGCCTGCGCGGGATCAAGTTTCACTCAGACTACCAGGGTTTTTTTGTGGATGAGGAGCGGATGTGGCCGGTCTACGAGGCCCTGTTCCAGGAGGGTCTGATCATCCTGTTTCACGCCGGTGCGGATATCGGGTTGCCCCCGCCGGTGCATTGCACCCCGGAGGGGCTGGCCAGGGTCCTGCGCCGGTTTCCCGGCGGCCGGATCATTGCCGCCCACATGGGTGGCTACCTGTGTTGGGAAGGCGTGGCTCGCCACCTGGTCGGGACAGAGATCTACTTTGATACCTCTTTTTCCTTCGCAGACCTGGGCGCTGCAGGCATGACCCGGCTGATCCGCGCCCATGGGCCGCACAAGGTGCTATTCGGCACCGATTTCCCCTGGACCAGCCAGAGGGAGTCACTGGCAAGTATCCAGGACCTGGACCTGCCGCCAGACGCCAAGGAGCGCATTCTCTACCGGAACGCTCTCTCCCTACTGGGGCTGTCAACGAGTTCTTAGCTTCAGTGGGGGCTTGCCTTCACCCATTGAAGCTTATCTGGGAAACCTACTTCAGTTGAGAAGCATGGCGCATAATTGCCGGGGGCATGCGCTTGCAAAACTGCAATCTGCATGAAAACGACCGGTGAGGGCGGATTGGCATATCTGAGATGTGATCGTGCTGACCATGTGCCAGATATTTTTTTGTGGAAGTTTTTCGAAGGAAGGAATTTCGGATTTACTGGCGAATAGTTCCCCAAAGGATACACATTCCTGTACATTTTAGGAAGGGGGTAACAAGTGTGGCCGAGAAGAAGACGTACAAGTTCGATTTCGAGATCAAGCCGGATCTCTGTATGGACTGCGCTACCTGCTGGTTTGTTTGCACAAATGATGGCGGGAGCGGTGCGGTTTATGTAAAGATGAACGGGACAGCCGAATACGCCATTGACAAGGATACCTGCACCCGCTGCGCCCGGTGCTTCAGGGCGTGTCCAGTTGACGCCGTGGTGCGGATCAACAAAGCTGAGAAAAGCGCCTGATCATCATTCATTAGCCTCTTAACCCTGCCCTGTCGCCCCCGGCGCGGGGCGTGGATTGAAACGGAGCGCCTGATTCCCTGCATACCTGCAGGGAATTTTTCTTGTGCACCCGGATGCGCCTGTGCTACGCCTGCACGGGGGAAATTTTTGGAGCGTTCCCGGTACTAAAATAGAAAACTTGGCTTGCGCCGAGCATAAGCGACAGCGGAAGCCTTAGTTGCAATTATACTTGTTTCCTTTTTTCCATTCCAAACAAGTATATATTGACAGGCGATGTGGGACTATGCTAAAGTAAAGTGCAATGTCTGTATGCTTAGTGTGGTTTCAGTCTTTTTTTATTTGTAAAGCTATGATTGTGAGGAGGTGGCCAGGTTGCGCAGCGGGGTCACTTTGGCCTGTACCGATTGCAAGAACCGTAACTATACTACACAGAAGAATAAAAAGAACGACCCAGACCGGATCGAGTTCAAGAAGTTTTGCCCGGTTTGTAAAACTCACACGCTGCATCGCGAGACGAAGTAGCGGATGCCGCGCCCGCCGGATCCAGGGCGGTGCCGGTGCTGTACTGCGCGGTTCAACTGGGTCTTAGCTTCAGGGGGGGATTGGCTTTCCCCCACTGAAGGTTAGAGCCAGTTAACTAGGGGCATAGCCGCTCTTTGTCGGCTCGAGGCTACGCCTCGGTTGAAAACCCGCCGACACACCGGTCCCACCGCTTAAGAAGCGGGGGCATTAGAGCGGTTAGCCATCATGTAAGGACGCCAAAAGGATGTGAAGGTGACGCGATGGGGAAAAAGGCCGGCACGATTAAGGCGAAGAAGGGCTCCAAGACTCAGGACGATAAGATGAAAGCAGAGGCCGGGCAGGAGAATACACCGGCCCAGGCGGTCCCTGCGGCCCCGAAGCGGAGGCTGGGCTTTTTGCGTCTGGCCAAAGGCGGCGAAAAACCCGGGCCGGAAGCCTCCAAGAGGGTTCCGGCAGTGCCGGGCAAGGGTAAAGAACCGGCGCGGGGGCCTGCCAAGAAGGAGCCCGGGAAGCCCAAGCCCCAGTTTTTCCAGGAGGCAGTCAAATTCTTGCAGAGCGCCTGGGGCGAATTGAAAAAAGTGCATTGGCCATCCCGGTCGGAGTTGGTGGTCTATACCACAGTGGTGATCGGCTCTGTTGTTGTTGTGGCGGCGCTGATCTGGATCGTGGACTCGATTCTCAGCCAACTCCTCAGCCATATCCTTTCATAGGCTTAGTACCGGGAGCGGCGCGGGAAACAACTTCCCAGGGAGGTGGGGGCCTCAGGGTCCCTTGTCTTTATGGAAAAGAAATGGTTTGTGATTCACACTTATGCCGGTTATGAAAACAAGGTCAAGGCCAACCTGGAAAAGCGGGTCGAATCCATGAACATGCAGGAGAAGGTCTTTCGTGTCCTGGTGCCCATGGAGGACGAGGTCGAGATCAAGGACGGCAAGCGTAAGATTACCAAGCGGAAAATTTTTCCCGGTTACGTGCTGGTGGAGATGATCCTCACCGATGACTCCTGGTATGTGGTTCGCAACACGCCAGGCGTCACCGGTTTTGTGGGTTCGGGCAACAAGCCGATCCCGCTGCTGCCAACGGAGATGCGCGTCATCATGCGCCAGATGGGCCTGGAGGAAGCGCGCACCAAGATCGACCTGGACCTCGGGGAGAGCGTGCGGGTCATCACCGGCCCCTTCGAGAACTTTATCGGCACCGTCGAGGAGATCTTCCCGGAAAAGAGCAAGCTCAAGGTGCTGGTCTCCATGTTCGGACGGGAGACGCCGGTGGAGTTGGAGTTTACTCAGATCGAAAAATTGGCCTGATATAACAGAGGTCGGTGGCAAATCAGAGGTCTGAGGCAGGAAGTCAGAGGTCACAAAAAGACCCTCCGGTATCTGACATCTGAAATCAGAGGTCTGAGGCAGGAAGGCCGGCTCAAGGCTCCGCCCTCCGCATCCGGGCTACGCCCGGCCTGAAGAATGCGGAGCACAGGTCGGCTGAAAGCCCGCCGGCACACAGGTCAGAGGTCAGAAAAAGACTCGACATCTGTTCTGAAGGGAAGAGTGAAACAACATGGCCAAGAAGGTTGCAGCCATCGTCAAGCTTCAAGTGAACGCAGGTAAGGCCACCCCGGCCCCTCCGGTCGGCTCAGCCCTCGGCCCCCATGGCCTGAACATCATGCAGTTCTGCAAAGAGTTTAACGAGCGTACCGCCGGTGATGTGGGGCTGGTGATCCCGGTAGAGGTGACCGTCTACGCCGACCGGACCTACAGCTTCATCTGCAAGACTCCGCCGGCTTCCATCCTGTTAAAGAAGGCGTTGGGGATCGAGGCCGCCTCCGGCGAGCCGAACCGGAAAAAGGTCGGCAAGGTAAACCGGGCCAAGGTGCGGGAGATCGCCGAATTCAAGATGCGGGACTTGAACGCCGCCTCGGTGGAAGCCGCCATGCGCATGGTGGAAGGTACGGCCCGCAGCATGGGCATCGAAGTAGTAGATTAGGAATTGTGTGGGAGGAGCAATCCGTTTAACCACGAGGAGGTAATAACAATGCCGAAGAGAGGCAAGAAGTATCAGACAGCCCTGGAGAAGATCGACCGGGCCACCCTTTACGAACCGGCGGAGGCGCTGCGGCTGGTACAGGAAGCGGCGCCGGCCAAGTTTGACGAGACCGTGGAAGTCTCCGTCAAGTTGGGGATCGACGTCCGCCATGCTGACCAGCAGGTGCGCGGGGCGGTGGTGCTCCCGAACGGGACCGGCAAGTCCCGGAAGGTGCTGGTGTTCGCCAAGGGCGATAAGGCCCAGGAGGCTGTGGATGCCGGTGCCGATTACGTGGGCGCCGATGACATGGTGGAGAAGATCCAGGGCGGTTGGATGGATTTCGAAGTAACCGTGGCCACTCCTGACATGATGAGCATGGTGGGCAGGCTGGGCAAACTGCTCGGCCCCCGGGGGCTGATGCCGAATCCCAAGACCGGTACGGTCACCTTCGACATCGGCCGGGCGGTCAAGGAGATCAAGGCCGGGAAGATCGAGTACCGGGCTGACAAGACGGGGATCATCCATGCTCCCATCGGCAAGGTTTCCTTTACACGGGAAAGCCTGGTGGAGAACTTCGCTACCCTGATGGATGTGGTGGCCAGGGCAAAGCCGGCCGCAGCCAAGGGACAGTACCTCAAGAGCGTGACCGTTTCCTCGACCATGGGGCCGGGGATCAGGGTCAGCAACCAGCGACCGGCCGGTTAAAAATATTTTACTTCCAAGAAGAATATCTGCTATGATCTGCTAGTGACCGGAGACAGCAGGCGCGGGTGCCGGGTGCCGGGTGCCCTTTGGGCGCGGCGCGGCGCGGCTTAATGCGCAAGCACCTGCCGAGGTTAAGGGGCTCCTTGAGGTTCGAGGTTCGAAGTTCGAGGTTCGAATGAAGAAGGAATTGGCAAAAGCCGATACCTATCAAAAACGAACATCGAATGTCGAACTTCCAACATTGAGGATGAAGCGTGCAATTGCCCTCCTGTCTTCCGGGAGGGTGTTTTTATTGATCACGGACTAACCCGCTCTAATACCCCCGCTTCTTTGAAGCGGCGGGATAAGAGCGGATAAGTCTCCGATAACGATTTCTAAGCTTCAGTGGGGGAAAGAAAACCCCCACTGAAGCCAAGAACTCAGTTGATGGTAGAGAGGGAGGTGCGAGATGGCAACAATCGATAAGAAGAAGCAGTTGGTGGCCGATCTGCAGTCAAGGCTGACCTCCTCCAAGGTGGCGGTGTTCGCGGATTACCGGGGATTGAACGTAGCCAACGCCACGGCGCTCCGGGTTTCTTTCCGGGAGGCCGGCGCCGAGCTGATGGTCGCCAAAAACACTCTGACCAAGATTGCCGCCGATCGGGTAGGCATTCAAGGGCTGGAGCAACTGCTGACGGGACCGACCATCATTGCTTTCGGTTATGCTGACCAGACAACACCGTCGAAGCTGTTGAACAGCTTCCTCAGGACCAACCGCAGCATCGATATCAAGGGCGGCTTGCTTGATGGCCGGGTGATCAGCGCCAGGGACGTCAGGGTGTTGGCCGACCTGCCGAGCCGTGAAGTCCTGATCTCCCAGGTGATGCGCGGCCTGCAAGGCCCTATCGCCGGGCTGCAGAGCGTTCTGGCGGGGCCAATCCGCAAGCTGGTTACTGCCCTGCAGGCGATTCAGGAGCAGAAGGCCGCCAGTTGATTTGAGAAGTGGGAGGCAACGGGTGCCTGCTTGCGGGCTCGGAAGTGGGAAAAGAAGGCATTGGCAGGGCCAATGCCACCGAAAATCTCACATCCAGCCTCGCACTTCACACATCTTAAGTCGGCGACAAGAGGTAAAAGGGGTTCATTAAAGAATAATTCAGGAGGTAAAACATGAGCAAGGTAGCAGAGATTATTGAAAGCGTCAAAGGTATGACAGTGCTGGAATTATCTGAACTGGTGAAGGCCCTCGAGGAGGAGTTCGGGGTCAGCGCCGCCGCTCCGGTTGCCATAGCGGCTGGGGCAGTTCCGTCAGCAGCGGCGGAAGCGCCCGTCGAAGAGGAACAGACAGAATTCGACGTCATCCTCAAGACCATCGGCGAGAAGAAGATCAATGTTATCAAGGTAGTGCGGGAAATCACTGGCCTGGGCCTCAAGGAGGCAAAGGACCTGGTTGACAATGCCCCGAAGCCTGTCAAAGAAAAGGTGAACAAGGAAGAGGCCGAGTCTATCAAGGCGAAACTGGTCGAAAACGGCGCCGAAGTGGAGATTAAATAAGGCTGGATTCGCTTCAGGAGTGCATTAAGGAAGGGCCCGTGCCGCGCCGGGCGCCCTCTGGGCGCGGGCGCGGCAACGATGTTCCCCGGCACTATCCTCCGTGCCGGGTCCGGTGGACCGGGCGTGGTTCGCTACGCTCACAATCAAGGTGACAGCTCAGTATAAGTCGCAAGCGCCTTAATTTGTGTTTAGCATCGTACCTCTTTTCTGTTTAGTGCTGGGTCGCTATTTTAAGGAAGGAAAACAGGTTCAATGAGCTGCGGGAGACCCTTGGCGACAGTCGTAGGAGAGGGTTTCCTCGCTTTTTTTCATGCATTTTTGCTTGACAATGATTAGCCGATATGCTAATATTTTTAATTGTCTATTGTACCAAGCCGTATAATAAATGTCATATTATCTTAATAATGGAGGGGGAAGGATTTAACGGCGCCGCGCCGGGTGCCGCGCCCAGAGGGCACCCGGCGCGGCACCCGGGCATGCTGTTTGTATACCGGCGAAAGTGTTATCGGGGTACTTGTCGGGTAGATTCGACCTTTTATGACAGAGGTGAGGGATGGCATCATGGCTTATCCGTATTCGGTTCAGTCGGGGCAGCACCAGCGCTACAGCTATGGACGGATCCGCGAAGTTTTGGAAATACCCAACCTGATCGAGATCCAGCAACAATCCTACGAGTGGTTCCTCAGTTCCGGCCTGCGCGATCTGTTCCAGGACGTCTCTCCAATTAAGGACTTTACCGGAAATTTGATGCTGGAATTTGTCGATTACGCCTTGGGTGATCCCAAATACTCCGTGGAGGAGTGCAAGGAGCGGGATGTGACCTTTGCGGCGCCCCTGCGGGTGAAAGTGCGTTTGACCAATAAGGAGACAGGGGAGATCAAGGAACAGGACGTGTTCATGGGTGATTTTCCCCTGATGACCGAGAAGGGAACCTTCATTATTAACGGCGCGGAGCGGGTGATTGTCAGCCAGCTCGTGCGCTCTCCCGGCGTCTACTATCATTCAGGCAGCGACGCCACCGGTAAGAAGACTTACAGCGCCACGGTCATTCCCAACCGGGGAGCCTGGCTGGAGCTCGAAACCGATACCCACGACGTCGCTTACGTGCGGATCGACCGCACCCGCAAGCTGCCGGTGAGCGTGCTGATCCGCGCCCTGGGCTACACCACCAACGAACAGATCCTGGAACTTTACGACCAGGACGAATTCATGAAGATCACCCTGGAGCGGGATACCTCTCAGAACAAGGAGGAGGCCCTGGTGGAGATTTACAAGCGACTGCGCCCCGGCGAGCCGCCGACCATCGACAGCGCCCGGGCGCTGCTGGAGGGCCTGTTCCTGGACCCGCGCCGCTACGACCTCGGCCGTGTCGGCCGCTACAAGCTGAACAAGAAGCTGAAGCTCGACCCGGCCTATACCGGGCGGTGCCTCCGCAAGGACGACATCCTGTCGGTGGTGCGCTATTTCCTGAAGTTGATGCACGGCGAGGGGAACATCGACGATATCGACCACCTGGGCAACCGGCGGGTGCGCTCGGTGGGCGAGTTGTTGCAGAACCAGTTCCGGATCGGGCTCGCCCGGATGGAGCGGGTCGTTCGGGAACGCATGACCATACAGGATGTGGAGGCCATCACCCCCCAGGCGCTGATCAACATTCGCCCGGTGGTGGCGGCGATCAAAGAATTCTTTGGCAGCAGCCAGTTGTCGCAGTTCATGGACCAGACCAACCCGCTGGCGGAGTTGACCCACAAGCGGCGCCTGAGCGCCCTCGGCCCCGGCGGCCTCAGCCGTGAGAGAGCGGGTTTCGAGGTGCGTGACGTGCACCACTCTCACTACGGCCGGATGTGCCCGATCGAGACCCCTGAAGGCCCTAACATCGGCCTGATCGGTTCATTGAGCACCTTTGCCCGGATCAATCAGTACGGCTTCATCGAGACCCCATACCGGAGGGTGGACCGGGAGCAGGGAATTGTCACCGAGGAGATCGTCTACCTGACTGCCGACGAGGAGGAGGAGTACATCATCGCCCAGGCGAACGCCACCCTCGATGAGTCTGGGCGCTTCCTGAACCCCAGGGTCAACGCCCGGCACGGGTCAGAGGTTTTGGTCGTCCCCACCGGCCAGGTGGACTACATGGACGTCTCCCCGAAGCAGGTGGTCAGCATCGCCGCCGCCCTGATCCCCTTCCTGGAGCACGATGACGCCAACCGCGCCCTGATGGGGGCGAACATGCAGCGCCAGGCGGTGCCCCTGATGCGCACCGAGGCCCCCCTGGTGGGAACCGGGATCGAGCACCGGGTTGCCCAGGACTCCGGAGTGGTAGTCAGGGCACGCCACGACGGCACGGTGGCCCGGGTGACCGCGGACGAGATCCACGTCAAGCGCAGCAGTGGCAAGCATGACGTGGACAAGTACACCCTGATCAAGTTCTCACGCTCCAACCAGGGAACCTGCCTCAACCAGAAGCCGATCGTCGCCAAGGGCCGGCGGGTCAAGGCGGGGGAGATCATTGCCGACGGCCCCTGCACGGAGGGTGGCGAACTGGCCCTGGGCCGGAACGTGCTGATCGCTTTCATGCCCTGGGAGGGTTACAATTATGAAGACGCCATCCTGATCAGCGAGAAGCTGGTCAAGGAGGATTACTTTACATCCATTCATATTGAAGAGTACGAGTGCGACGCCCGGGACACCAAGCTGGGCCCCGAGGAGATCACCCGGGACATCCCCAACGTGGGCGAGGACGTGCTCAAGGACCTGGACGAGCGCGGAGTGATCAGCGTGGGGGCAGATGTCCGGCCGGGCGACATCCTGGTCGGCAAGGTGACTCCCAAGGGGGAGACCGAACTGACCGCCGAGGAGCGCCTCTTGCGGGCGATTTTCGGCGAGAAGGCCCGGGAGGTCCGGGACACCTCGCTCAGGGTCCCTCACGGTGAATCCGGACGGGTGGTCAACGTCAAGGTCTTTTCCCGTGAGAGCGGCGACGAGCTGCCTCCGGGGGTCAACAGGCTGGTACGGGTCTACGTCGCCCAAAAGCGGAAGATCTCCGTGGGGGACAAGATGGCCGGCCGGCACGGGAACAAGGGAGTTATCTCCCGGATCCTGCCCCAGGAGGACATGCCGTTCCTGCCGGACGGAACGCCGGTGGAGATCGTGCTCAACCCGCTGGGTGTTCCTTCACGTATGAATATTGGACAGGTTCTGGAGTGCCATCTGGGTATGGCGGCCAAAAAACAGGGCGTGTACACCGCCTCCCCGGTCTACGACGGGGCGCGGGAGTTGGATATCATGAAGACCCTGGAGCAGTTGCACATGTCCAGGGATGGCAAGACGCAGCTCTACGATGGCCGCACCGGCGACCCCTACGACCGGGAGGTAACGGTCGGCTACTTGTACATGCTGAAGCTGGCCCACCTGGTGGACGACAAGATCCACGCCCGGTCGACGGGGCCATACTCCCTGGTGACCCAGCAGCCCTTGGGCGGCAAGGCCCAGTTCGGCGGGCAGCGCTTCGGAGAGATGGAGGTCTGGGCACTGGAGGCCTATGGCGCCTCCTATACCCTGCAGGAGATCCTGACGGTCAAATCCGACGATGTGGTCGGGCGGGTGAAGACCTATGAGGCGATCGTCAAGGGTGAGAACGTCCCCGAACCAGGGGTGCCGGAATCTTTCAAGGTGCTGATCAAGGAGTTGCAGAGCCTTTGCCTGGACGTGCGGGTGCTCTCGGAGACCAACGAGGAGATCGAGATCCGGGAGAGCGAGGAAGATATCAGCGAAACTGCCAAGGAACTGGAACTGGATATCGGCGAGGCCCGGCTTCCGGTCGCCAAGCCGCCCAAGCTCAGGTTTATCCCGGTTGAAGTTGAGGAAGAGGCCGAAGATGATGGGGTGGATGACGAGGACGAGGTGGCTGCTGAGACTGAGGTTGAGACTGGGGCCGACATGCTCCCCCTGGTGGAGGAGGAGGCTGTCGGCGAGGAGCCCCGGCAGGGATTGCTGCCGCTGGTGGATGAGAGCGACGATGACGATGCCAAGGAAGATGCCAAGGAAGGTGAATGAGCCATTTGTGATGTGAGAAGTGAGCGGGCGCCCGCCCTGGCGGGCGCGGAAGTGGCGGGTGCCCGCCTTGAGCGGGCGCGATGGCATTGGCATATACTCCGCATTCTTTCAGGCCGGGTGTTAGCCCGGATGCGGAGGAGCCAATGCCATCGAAAATCTCACATCCAACCTCTCACCTCACACTTCCCAGAGAAGGGAGTCGATCTTGTTGCTGGATGTCAGTAACTTTGAACGGATGCGCATCGGTATGGCCTCCCCGGAGCTGATCCGGGCCTGGTCGAGCGGTGAGGTCAAGAAGCCGGAGACCATCAACTACCGCACCCTCAAGCCGGAGCGCGACGGTCTGTTCTGCGAGCGGATCTTCGGGCCCACCAAGGATTGGGAGTGCCACTGCGGCAAGTATAAGAGGGTACGCTACAAGGGGATC
>JBEKFU010000055.1:0-22765 GCA_050013155.1 Thermacetogeniaceae bacterium
TCGAAGTGACCGAAGGTGGCGAAACCCTCGTGGTAAAGGGAGTAAGGGGACGTGGCGCCGGCCGGGGTGCAGTTGCCCTTATACAGCTTCATCCGCACGGCGCCGGTGACTGTTTTCTGGGTCTCGTCGACGAAGGCGGACAGGGCCTCCCGCAGCGGGGAGAACCACAGGCCGTCGTAGCAGACCTCGGCGAAGCGCAGGGCGGCGACCTCCTTGAAGTGCAGGGTGTTGCGGTCGAGAGTCAGGTACTCCAGCTCCCGGTGGGCGAGGTACAGCACGGTGCCGCCAGGGCACTCGTAGACGCCCCGGGACTTCATCCCCACCAGCCGGTTCTCTACCATGTCGATGATGCCCACCCCGTTGGCGCCGGCGATCCGGTTCAGTTCCTGCACCAGCGTCACGGCATCGGTCTGCCTGCCATCGAGCGAGCGGGGCACGCCCTCCTCGAAACCGATCTCCACGTAGGTCGGCTCATCCGGGGCCTGTTCCGGCGGGGTGATCAGCAGCAGCACGTCGCCAGGCGGCTCCTTGGCCGGGTCTTCCAGGTCGGCCCCCTCGTGGCTCAGGTGCCAGATGTTGCGGTCACAACTATACGGCCGGTCCTTGGCTACCGGAACCTCTATCCCCCGGGCGATGGCGTAGTTGATGGCGTCCTCCCGGGACCGGATGTCCCAGATGCGCCAGGGGGCGATCACTTTGAGGGCGGGGTTGAGGGCCTGTACCGAGACGTCGAAACGCACCTGGTCGTTCCCCTTGCCGGTCGCTCCGTGGGCCACAGCGTCAGCGCCCTCGGCTTCGGCGATCTCCACCAGGTACTTGGAGATCAGCGGACGGGCAAAGGATGTTCCCAACAGGTACTTACCCTCGTAGATGGCGCCCGCCTTGAGGGTGGGGAAGATGTAGTCCTCCACGAACTCCTTCTTTAAATCCTTGATGTGGATCTTGCTGGCGCCCGCTCTCTTGGAGCGCTCCTCCAGGCCGTCCAGCTCCTCTTCCTGCCCCAGGTCGGCGGCGAAGCAGATCACCTCGCAGCCGAAGTTGTCCTTGAACCAGGGTATGGCTACCGAGGTGTCGAGACCGCCGGAATAGGCCAGCACAACCTTTTTGATTTCCACCAAAATTCCTCCTCAGCAAATAGTTCTGCGACGACGTCGCAACTGAACCGGTGCCAGCATATCTTTCTGAGGCTCAGCGCGACAGGCCAGCCATTAGAGTGCAACGGGCCCAGTAAATATAGCCCCGGGCTTTCTTAGCGAGATCAGATACGCTGCTGCCAGCAACACGGCACACATGATGAAGATGCCCAGCGGCTCGATGCCATTGATGGTCATGGCGCCGTTCAGGTTGAACAGCCAGTGCACGATGATCGCCAGCGGCAGGCTGCCCCCGGTGGCGTTGTAGACTGCGGTCATCAGTACCGTACCGCAGACGAGATAGATGAAGAAGAGCGGAAAGGTGTAGATGCTCTGCGAGCTGCCGGAAAACAGGAACGCCGGGATGTGCCAGGCTCCCCAGATGCAACCCAGGACCAGGCTGGCTGCCAGCGGGCTGTACCGCCGTTGCAATAGGGGCAGGGCCAGGCCGCGCCATCCCAGTTCCTCTCCTAAAGGCCCTGTTGTTGTGACCAGGGTGAGCAGCGCCAGGGGCGCCGCCATGGCCGGCGAGTATCCGATCGCCGGGACGTAGCCGCCTGTCAGGATGGTCAAGTACCGCACGAACAGGTCCATACCCACGAACAGGACGATCAGGCCCACGTACCACCAGATACCCACGTTCCAGCGCAGCAGCCTGGCCAGGAAAGACTTTAGCCCCCTGGGGCCGTAGATCCAGGACACCAGGAATACGGCCGCGATGGTCGGGGCGTAACCGCCGATATAGAGCAGCGGGCTGTCCGGGCCGGCTGCCCCGGTCAGCAGCCGGAACTGCGGGGAGAAAACCAGCAGCACCCACAGGCCCCAGTTGATCAGGAAGGTGAGCCCGAAGAATGTTATCAGCAGCTTACTGTCTTTCATTGCTCATCACCAGGGCCATGATCGCCTTGTGGGCATGCAGGCGGTTCTCCGCCTCGTCGAACGCCACCGATTGCGGCCCGTCGAGCACCTCGTCGGTGATCTCCTCCCCCCGGTGAGCCGGCAGGCAGTGCAGTACCACGGCACCGGGAGAGGCCTTGCCCAACAGTTCGGCGTTCACCTGGTAGCGAGAGAAAACCTTGATGCGCTCCGCCCGCTCCGCCTCCTGGCCCATGCTCGCCCAGACGTCGGTGTAGAGGGCGTCGGCGCCGGCAACCGCCTCGAACGGGTCGGTGACGACCTCCAGCTTAACCCCGGTGGCAGCGGCGTCCGCCCGGGCCCCGGCAAGGATCTCCGGGTCCGGCTCGTAGCCCGGCGGGCAGGCGATGGTCATGTGCATCCCTACCTTGGCGCAGATCTGCAGCAAGGAATGGGCGACGTTGTTGCCGTCCCCGATGAAGGCCAGTTTCAGGCCGGCCAGCTTGCCCTTGTGCTCCTCGATAGTCATGATGTCCGCCAGCGCCTGGGTGGGATGCAGCAGGTCGGTCAGGCCGTTGATCACCGGGATCGAGCCGTACCGGGCCAGGTCGTCCACATCCGCCTGGTCGAAGGTGCGGATCATGATCCCGTCCAGGTAACGCTCCAGGGTGCGGGCGGTGTCACCGACAGTCTCCCCCCGGCGCAACTGGATGTCTTGGGCGCTCAGGAACAGGGCGTAACCCCCGAGTTGGTACATCCCCACCTCGAAGGAGACCCGGGTGCGGGTCGAGGCCTTGGTGAAGATCATCCCCAAGGTTTTGCCTTTCAGCACCGGATGGGGTATCCCGGCTTTTAGCTCCTTCTTCAAATCGTGGGCAGCGTTCAGCAGGAGCCTGACCTCCTCACCGCTGAAATCACTGATCGACAAGTAGTCCCGGCCTTTCAGCCTCGTATCCAGGTAAGCGCCAGCCATGCAATCGCCTCCTCTATCATGGAAAGCAATTTTACGTTTAGTATCTGATCACACAAGTTGCCCGGAATGCTGAACATCCTCTGTAAGAGTTCGTGGCAGATTCAGGTATTCCTGTAGGCAACAGCAGGTCGAGTGCGCCCCGTTCTTCCGGGCGCGCAGCGCCTCCAGCAGCGCCGCCGCCGTGTCCAGAGAGGTCAGGCAGGGCACCCGGTACTCGGTGGCGGTCCGGCGCATGATGAAGCCGGCCCGCTCCGGGATGCGCCCGCGGGTGGGGGTGTTGATCACCAGTTGCACCTGGCTCTCCCGGATCAGGTCGAGCGCCGGGGCCAGACCGTCCTTGGACAGGGCGTCCCTGACCCTGTCGCCTGTAGAGACCACCACCCGGTGGTCGATCCCCTTCTTCCGCAGTTCCCGGGCGGTTTCGGTAGTGGCCAGGATCTCGAAGCCCAGCTCGGCGTAGCCGGCCAGGATCGGGATCGCCTCGGACCGGTCACGCTCCGCCAGGGAGACCAGCACGCGCCCGCCCAGCGGCACGTTGATTCCCGCCGCCAGCAGGGCCTTGTAGAGGGCCATGCCGTAGTCCGGGTCGATGCCCAGTACCTCGCCGGTAGACTTCATCTCCGGCCCCAGGGAGACGTCCACCCGGGTCAGCTTCTCGAAGGAGAAGACCGGGGCCTTGACCGCCACGAAGGGCGGCGGTGGCGCCAGCCCGGCGCCGTAGCCCAGGTCCGCCAGGGTGGACCCCAGCATGATCCGGGTAGCCAGTTTGACCAGGGGGATGCCGGTCACCTTGCTGAGCACCGGCACGGTGCGGGACGCCCTGGGGTTGACCTCCAGGCAGTAGACCCGCCCGTTGGCGATCACGTACTGGATATTCAACAATCCCTTGATCCGCAGGGCTGCGGCGATACGCATGGTGTAGTTCACGATCTGGCGCACCTCGCCGGCATCCAGGGTCTGGGCGGGGATCACCGCCGTGCTGTCACCGGAATGCACCCCCGCTCTCTCGATGTGCTCGATGATCGCCGGGATCAGGGTCTGGCGGCCGTCGCAGACGGCGTCCACCTCCACCTCTTTGCCCTTGATGTACTTGTCGATCAGCACCGGGTGCTTGGAACTGACCTTTACCGCCGAGGCCATGTAGCCCACCAGGTCCTGGGTGTTCTCCACCACTTCCATCGCCCGGCCTCCCAGCACGTACGACGGGCGTACCAGCACCGGGTAGCCCAGTTCCTCGGCCACCGCCACCGCCTCGTCCGCCGCCATCACCGTCTTGCCCTGGGACTGGGGGATGCGCAGGCCATTGAGCAGGCTCTCGAAGCGCCGCCGGTCCTCGGCGGCGTCGATCCCCTCCATGCTGGTGCCCAGGATAGGGGCGTTGTAGTAGGCCAGGTGGCTGGCCAGGTTGATGGCCGTCTGGCCGCCGAACTGCACCAACACTCCGTCCGGCTGCTCCTGGTCGATCACGTTGAGCACGTCCTCCGGAGTCAGGGGCTCGAAGTAGAGCTTGTCAGCAGTGTCGAAGTCTGTGCTGACCGTCTCCGGGTTGTTGTTGATGATCAGCCCCTCCACCCCGGCCTCCTTCAGCGCCCAGACGGCGTGGACGGAGCAGTAGTCGAACTCGATTCCCTGGCCGATGCGGATCGGCCCGGAACCCAGCACGATCACCCGTTTCCGCTCAGAGGGCGCTGCCTCGTTCTCCTGGTCGTAGGTGCTGTAGAAGTAGGGGGTGGCCGCCGCGAACTCGGCGGCGCAGGTGTCTACCATCTTGTAGGCCGGAGCCAGGTTCGCCTCCCGGCGCAGGGCACGCACGACACCGGCCTCTCGCCGGGTCAGCTTGGCGATCTGGTAGTCGGAGAAGCCCAACCGCTTACTCTCCTGCAGCAGGTCCGGGGTCAGGGCCTCCCCCTGCAGCCGCTGCTCGTGCCTGACGATGTGACGGACCTTGTTCAGGAACCAGTAGTCGATCTTGCTCAGGTAGTTGACCTCCCGCAGCGTCCAGTCCCGGCGGAAGGCCTCGGCCACCGCGAACAACCGCTCGTCGTTGGGCACGGCCAGCCTCTCCTCGAGCTGCATCTCCGTCCACTGGGCAGCCTCCGGCAGGGTCAGGCCGTAGAGACCGATCTCCAAGGAACGCACCGCTTTGAGCAGGGCGCCCTCGAAGCAGCGGTCGATGGCCATCACCTCTCCGGTGGCTTTCATCTGAGTGCCCAGGGTACGGTCGGCCCCGGCGAACTTGTCGAACGGCCAGCGGGGGATCTTACACACTATGTAGTCGATCGCCGGCTCGAAGCAGGCGCAGGTCTCCCCGGTGACCTGGTTGGTGATCTCGTCCAGGCGCAGGCCGGTGGCGATCTTTGCCGCCACCCGGGCGATCGGGTAGCCGGTGGCCTTCGACGCCAGGGCGCTGGAACGGCTGACCCGGGGGTTGACCTCGATCACCCTGTAGCCGAAACTGTTGGGGTCCAGGGCGAACTGGATGTTGCAGCCCCCCTCCACCCCCAGCGCCCGGATGATCTTCAGGGAGGCGCTGCGCAGCATCTGGTACTCCTGGTCGCTCAGGGTCTGGGTGGGGGCGACCACGATGCTGTCGCCGGTATGCACCCCCATCGGGTCGAAGTTCTCCATGCTGCAGACGGTGATGCAGTTGTCTGCGCCGTCCCGCATCACCTCGAACTCGATCTCCTTCCAGCCCAGCACGCCCTCCTCCAGCATCACCTGGCCGATGCGGCTGGCCTTCAGGCCGATGGCCGCGATCTGGCGCAGTTCCTCCTCGGTGTGGGCGACGCCGCCCCCGGTGCCGCCAAGGGTATAGGCCGGGCGGACGATCACCGGGTAGCCGGTGCTGCCGGCGGCAGCCACCGCTTCCTCCAGGCCGGTGACGATGGCGCTTCCCGGCACCGGCTCGCCGATCTCCAGCATGGTGGCCTTGAACAGTTCCCGGTCCTCGGCCCTCCTGATTGCCTCCAGGGGTGTGCCCAGCACCTCCACCCCATACTTGTCGAGCACACCGGCCTCGGCCAGCTCCACCGTCAGGTTCAGGCCGGTCTGGCCGCCCAGGCCGGACAGTACCCCATCCGGGCGCTCGCGGGCGATGATCTCCGTTAAGAACTCCACGCTCAGCGGTTCTATGTACACCCTGTCGGCCATATTGGCGTCGGTCATGATGGTGGCCGGGTTGCTGTTCACCAGCACGATCTCCAGGCCCTCCTCCCGGAGCGCCTTGCAGGCCTGGGTCCCGGCATAGTCGAACTCCGCCGCCTGTCCGATGACAATCGGGCCTGAGCCGATCACCAGCACCTTTTTCAAGTCCCTGCGCCTGGGCATCTCGGTGCCCCCTTTCTCGATTATGCGGGTTCGTTGGCGAACCGTTGCAGCGCCTCCTCAAAGATGGCCACCGCCTGGTCCACCTCTGACCTGGTGATGTTGAGCGGCGGCATGAAGCGGATCACTTTTTCGGCAGTGCAGTTGACCAGCAGCCCGCTCTCCTGGCAGAGGGCGACCATGCGCTTGCCGGGGCGACCGAACTCGATCCCCACCAACAGGCCGCGCCCCCGCACCTCCTTGATGAAGGGGAACTGCTGCTGCAGGGCTTTCAACCTATCTTTCAGGTAGTTCCCGATTACCTCAGCGTTGTACGGCAGATTCTCCTGCTCCATGACATCCAGCACCGCCAGGGCGGCGGCGCAAGCCACCGGGTTGCCGCCAAAGGTGGTGCCGTGGGTGCCCGGCTGAAAGACCGCTGCTACCTCCTGGCGAGCCAGCAGCGCCCCAAGTGGCAGTCCCCCGCCCAGGGCCTTGGCCAGCAGCAGCACGTCCGGCTGCACTCCGTAGTGCTCACAGGCGAACATCTTCCCGGTGCGGCCGAGGCCGCACTGGATCTCGTCGAACACTAGCAGCACGCCGTGTGTCTCCCGGACCTCCGCCAGGGCCTGCATGAACTCCGGGGTAACCTCGTTGACCCCGCCCTCCCCCTGCACCGGCTCGATGAGGATAGCCACGGTCTGGGGGCTGATGGCTGCCCGCAGGGCGTCAATATTGTTGAAGGGCCGGTGCACGAAGCCACCGGGCAGCGGCTCGAAGCCCTCCCAGAACTTGGGCTGGGCAGTGGCGGCCAACGCCCCCAACGTCCGCCCGTGGAACGAGTTGGTGAAGGAGATGATCTCAGGGGCGGACTTGCCGTGCTCATGGCCATACTTGCGCACCAGCTTGATCGCCGCCTCGTTGGCCTCCGCCCCGCTGTTGCAGAAGAAGACTTGGTCGAGGCCGGAGAGGCGCACCAGCCGCTTGGCCAGAGCCACCTGCTGGGGCAGCCAGTAGAGGTTGGAGCCGTGGATCAGTTGCTCCGCCTGATTCTTGATCGCTGCCACCACCAGCGGGTGGCAGTGGCCGGCCGAGTTGACGGCGATGCCGCCCACGCAATCCAAGTAGCTGCGTCCATCGGCATCCCAGACCCGGGTGCCCTGCCCCCTGATCAACACCAGGGGCAGCCGGGCGTAGTTATGCATCAGGTACTGCTGCCCGTCCCGAATTACCTGATCTTTGTATTGCATACCTGCAGTTGTTGATTCAGGCGATGTCTCCGCCATTGTTCCCCCCCCCATTCTCGCATCTCATTTTCCCAAACCTTACTTCTCATTCGACCACCATGGTACCGACGCCCTTGTCGGTGAAGACCTCAAGCAGGATCGAGTGCAGGATGCGCCCATCGATAATGTGAGTACGCCCCACTCCCTGGCTCAGCGCCCGTACGCAGCACTCCACCTTGGGGATCATGCCCCCGGCGATGATGCCCCGCTCGATGTAGTCCGGTACGTCAGCGGTCCTAATCACCGAGATCAGGCTCGCCGGGTCGTGGCGGTCCTCCAGGATCCCCTCCACGTCGGTCAGCAACACCAGCTTATTGGCCTTCAGGGCGGCGGCCACCTCGCCGGCAACGTAGTCGGCATTGATGTTGTAGGTCTCCCCGTCCTTGCCCACCCCGATCGGCGCCAACACCGGGATGTAGCCCTCACCCCTGATCGTCTCGATGATCTCCGGGTTGATCCGGGTGATCTCCCCCACGAAGCCCAGGTCCACCTGATCCCCGTCTGGATCTGCCGGAGGCGCCTGCTTGCGGGCCTCGATCAGGTTGGCGTCCTTGCCAGAGAGACCGATCCCCCTGCCGCCCAGCCTGTTGATCAGGTTCACGATCTCCTTGTTGACCCGCCCGGCCAGGACCATCTCCACGACCTCCATGGTCTCCTCGTCGGTGACCCGCTGGCCGCGGACGAACTGCCAGTCCTTGCCCAGCCGCTTCAGCATCTGCTCGATGGCCGTGCCACCACCGTGCACGATCACCGGGTGGATGCCGACCAGCTTGAGAAGGATGCAGTCGGCGATCACCCCCTGCTTCAACTCCTCGCTGAGCATCGCCCGGCCGCCGTACTTGATGACCACTGTCTGGCCTGAGAACTTGCGGATGTACGGCAGCGCCTCCACCAGGATGGCGGCCTTTTCCAACGGCGTCAGGACCATCTCATCTCCCCCCTTCCCCCTTCCCACTTCTCAGGTGCGGTAACTGCCGTTGATCCGCACATAATCGTACGACAGGTCGCAGCCCCAGGCCACACCGTCGGCATCGCCCTGGTTCAGGCCGACCGTCACCGCCACTTCCCGGCCCTCAAGGATCTCCTTGGCCCGCTCCTCATCGAAGGCCAGGCCGGTGCCCTCAGCGGCAACCAGCAGATCTCCCAGCCAGATCGACACCTTATTCGGGTCGAAGGGCACCCCGGCATACCCGGCGGCAGTGACGATCCGGCCCCAATTGGCATCCTCGCCGAACAGGGCTGACTTGACCAGATTGGAGCAGGCGATGGTACGGGCGATCTGGCGTGCTCCCTCCTCGCTGCTCGCTCCCCTGACCCGGACCTCCATGTACTTGGTAGCCCCTTCGCCGTCGTGGGCGATCATCTTCGCCAGTTCCACGCAGACATGCAGCAGGGCATCAAGGAAAATGGCGTAGTCCGGGCTCCCGGGCGTCACCGGCTCGTTGCCGGCCAGGCCGTTGGCCAGGATCACCACCGTATCGTTGGTGCTGGTATCCCCGTCGATGGTGACGGCGTTGTAGGAGCGGTCGGCAGCATAGCGCAGGGCAGCATCCAGGGCTGCTCTCTCGATGGCGGCATCAGTCGTCAGAAAAGAGAGCATGGTGGCCAGGTTCGGGTGGATCATCCCGGAGCCCTTCGCCATACCGCCAATTACGACATCCTTTCCCCCCAGGGAGAACTTCACGGCACACTCTTTGGGGGTGGTGTCGGTGGTCATGATCGCTTCGGCGGCGGCGCCTCCCCCCTGGCGGGAGAGCGCAGCGGCAGCGTCCCTGATGCCAGCCTCGATCTTATCCATCGGCATCGGCCCCCCGATGACCCCCGTCGATGCCACCACCACCAGCCCGGGGGCGATGTTCAGCAGTTCGCCTGTTAAATCGGCCATGCGGCGGGCGTCGGCCATCCCCTGCGCCCCCGTGCAGGCATTGGCGATCCCGCTGTTGACCACGACCGCCTGGGCCCTGCCGTCCGCCAGGTGCTCCTGGCTCACCAGGACCGGGGCGGCCTTGACCAAGTTCCGGGTAAAGAGACCGGCCGCCACCGCCGGGGTCTCCGAACAGATCAGCGCCACATCCCGGCACCCTTTCTTGCGCACCTGGGCCGCCACTCCCGCCGCCTTGAACCCCTGCGGCGCCGTTATCCCACCGGGCGCCGCCGCCCAATTCGTATTGTCCTGGCTCATTCCAGGCCCCTCCTCAACAATGAAGTGATGAGTGATGAGAATAATCATCGCTTCTTTTTAACTCAGCCTACCCTTCAAGATTTAAAAACAGGTCTTCTTATTCCGAAGGTGTTGGTGATTCCATCCACGGTTTCACCTGACGCAAACTTGAGGCTGGATTGCCCTGAGCAGCAGTTACTTCTCTTTTTTTGGGACTCATTACTCATTACTTTTTTACTCATTACTTTTTTTACGGATACAGACCCGGGTAGTTCAGGCCCATGCCCTCCGGCAGGTCGAACATCAGGTTCATGTTCTGTACCGCCTGCCCGGCCGCTCCCTTGACCAGGTTGTCGATCACCGAGACGACGATCAGCCGCTTCCGTCCTGCTACTGTCAGGCCAAGGCAACAGCGGTTGGTTCCCTGCACCCACTTGGTCTCGGGCCACTCACCCTCACCCAACAACTGGATGAACTCCTCTCCGGAGTAGAAATCCCTGTATACCTGGCGCAGGGAGGCAGCGTCCATCGGCCGCAGCAGCCCGGCATAAACAGTGCTGAGGATGCCCCGGGTCATGGGGACCAGGTGGGGGGTGAAGACCACCTCCACCCTGCTGCCAGCCAGCACCGAGGCGTAGTGGGAGATCTCCGGGGTGTGGCGGTGGGCGGCCACCGAGTAGGCTCGCACGTTGTCGTTGCACTCGGAGTAATGGCTGCCGAGGGCCAGGGTGCGGCCGGCGCCGGAGACCCCGGACTTGGAATCGACGATCAGGGAGTCCTGCTCCACCAGGCCGTGCTTCATGAGCGGGGCCAGGGCGAGCAGGGCGCTGGTCGGGAAGCAGCCCGGGTTGGCCACCAGGCGCGCCGCCGAGACCGCAGAACGGAACAATTCCGGCAGGCCGTAGACCGCCTCTCCCAGCAGATCCGGGGCCTCGTGGGCAGCCTGGTACCACTGCTCGTAAAGGGCCTGGTCCGGTAGCCGGAAGTCTGCCGCCATGTCGATCACCCGCTTGCCGGCGGCCAGGGCCTCACGGGCTACCGGGGCCGACAGCCCGTGGGGCAGGGCGCTGAAGACCAGGTCGGAGCCCGAGATCAGTTCCGGCGCCCGGTCCATGTCCAGTATCTCCATGTCTGCAAATCCGGCCAGGTGGGGATAAACCCGGGACAGGGGCTGCCCCGGGGCGTCCTTGGAGGCGACAGTCATCCCCGTCACCTGGGGATGCCGGCACAGGATGCGGACGAGTTCCTCTCCCACGTAGCCGGTGGCGCCGATGATGCCGACCTTGATACCCATCTTCTCTCCCCCAATGCGATCATCTTTCACGGCATATAATCCTCGTTTATTATACCCCTCTTGCTATTATTCCCTTTTGCCCGAGTGTGTCCAACCTGTTTACCCTCTTTGACCTCACCACATACTATGAAAAACATATTATTATTATACATTGTCATGTATATTTATACAACAGTCTCCGCGCTATTTTTTTGCTGAACAATCCCATTCCATTTAGCAAGATTTGTGGCAAATATTGTCTAAGGCCGCACGGCTCGAAGCCGGAATCACGATCATTACTCCGCTGGCGGCGCCTTCTTTCCCGGCCCGCAACCTTTCCTGCCCTCACGGTTCAGGCCGGCGTAGGCAAATAAAGGCGGCCCCGGTTGATACCATCCCGAAGCCGCCATGCTGTTTTTCTGCCCTTTTTTCAAGAGTTACGTTATTCCTGGCCAAGTCTATGGCGCTGCTGGAGCAGTGCACCGGCATGAAAACATCTATGTCCGATCTTTCTCATCAATATCATACGTGACATCCTCAGTAAGCCGAAGCCTTTGAAGTACAAAATTCATTACCCCGTCGGCATCGTTAATAGCTGTTTGCATATCGCTGTCCGAAATTTGAATCTCATAAGGATATCTTGGCTGAACACCATATAACGTCAGCCTGCCACACGGCACAATTAACTCGTCAAAGGCCTTGTCGATGTCCATGCACATGCTGCATAAAATTCCTAAATTATGAGTTCGTGGCGGCTCTATATCTTGATGGATAAGATAGCCTTTTAGCGTTTTCTCTGCCGCTTGCTGACAGTGATAGCAAATGATTGCTAAAGGAGCCGGCCGCATATCTAAGAGATACTTTGCGCTTCCAATGTCTTTAGTTGCAAAATCAAGCCATTCTTTGACTATGTCGATCTTATCCATGCAGCAGCACCCCATCTCTGGCAACTGTCCTTTCGATAGTAGGTAATAGCTTACGCTCATGAAAATCACTGGCTCTGCTTACAAGGATGTCAACAGGTTTTTTTTGCACCCTGATGATAGCAATGTTAATGTTCTGCGCTGCTTCGAGTGGTCGCATACCTCCATCCGGGATCACGACGTAAAGATCTAGATCGCTATCTTTTGAAGGGGTTCCATGGGCATAAGAACCAAAGAGATATATTGCTTCGGCCTCGACCGTATTCAAAATTGCTTGCTTAATATTTGCCAGTTCATTATCAGTCTGGATATCCATATCATCACCTGCTTAATACTTATTGTACCATTTATACCACTATTTTAAGTTATCCGTCAAGCCAAACCCGGAACTTGGCGCCGTGGTGCAACCTCTCATACTGAAGTTACGAGATTCCTGCGCCTCCAACCACTCGTTCCTGATTCATGTTCACTGCCTTCCGAAGGCGTTAGCCCGGATGCGGAGGAGGAGAAGCAGTGGCATTAGAGCGGGTAGTCATCTGTGGTAAACACAAATAAGGAATGATCTCTCGCCTCAGGAAGATTTACCATGCCCACAGCAGGAAATACCTTATTAGCTTCAAGCAGTTATCAAACCTTTTCAACCACCATGGCAACTCCATGGCCTCCGCCGACACAGAGGGTAGCCAAGCCGTTTGCAGGCCAGGAGCGGGAAGATCCTGGCAAGCGACGCCAATCACCGGTATGCGTTCATCAGTTGGCAGTCTGCCGACGGCTGGTATGAGTATAGCCTGCAATATGACGGGGAGATTACCGATGCCATCAAGATCGACAACAGCTTTAGTGAGGTCAAAAAGGGATGAGGCTAGCGCCGAATATTTGATGCACAGGGATGACGCTAGCGACAACCATATTGGAGAGGAAGATGGAATTGCTTTGCCCTTTCAAGAGCAAGAGAGTTCCTGGACATTGGCGTTTTTTGCTGACCCTTCTACTGGCGACAGCCCTGGCAGTCGCTGTTCCGGTATTGCCTGCCGTTGCCGGCAGCGGCTACACGCTGCCGCCCTCGACCCAGTTGCGGGCTGTTGCCTACGGCAACGGCACCTATGTGATGGCCGGGGACTACGATGATACCAGTGTTACTACCAGCACTGGCAGTGTCCTGTTTCTGACCTCGCCGGACGGGTCAACCTGGACGGTGCAACCAGCCATCAACAATATCGAGATCGTTGGCATCGCCTTTGGCAGCAGCCTGTTTGTGGCCGTGGGCAGGACGCCCGGCAAAACTCATACCAGCGGCGTCGTCCTGACGTCCGGCGACGGGGTGCATTGGACGCAGCAGAACAGCTTCGATGTCGAGTTTAACAGCGTCGTCTATGGCGCCGGTACGTTTGTGCTGATCGGCTATAACGATAACTACACCTCGACGGACGGGGTGAACTGGACGCCGATCTCCAAACAGTACGCCGGCGCCCTCTATGAATATTTCCAATTGCTCTACACCGGCAGCGTCTTTGCCGACTTCAACGAGACCCAGTTTGCCTCTTCGCCGAACGGCGCCGTCTGGCAGACGGCGGACATGGGCGTGATCGATTGGAGCAAGTATCTAAACATTTTTCCGGAGGTCGGCGTCACCGGGGCGGTCTACGGCGATAACCGGTATGTGGCGGTGGGCGCGTATTACTCCAATACCCCTGGACCCGGCTCTTATCCCATCGTCATCACCTCGCCGGACGGTGTCAAGTGGACGATGACGAAGCTGGACGTCTCCTGCCAGTTGGAGAAGATCGCTTTCGGCAACGGCATCTTCGTGGCCACCGGCCTCGATGGCGACATCCTGACCTCGTCCAGCGGCCTTGCCTGGACGGTGCGGGATACGGGAACCAAGTTCGCTTATGGTCCGGTCTCCTTCTGCAATAACGAATTCGTGGCCATGGGGGATGGCGGCGCCATCGCGACCTCGCCGGACGGCGTCCACTGGACGAACAGCAGCTCGGCTTACCAGGCGGTGTTCGCGGTCGGCCAATCGAGCTACGTCCTGAACGGGCAGACCTCCTCCACGGACGCTGCCCCGTTCATCGAGGAAGGCCGGGTGTTCGTCCCGGTGCGCTACCTGGGCGATGCCCTCGGGGTCGATGTCGGCTGGAATGGTGATCCGAACGACAAAACAGTACAATTGAACGACAATCGTATTTTTACCGATAAGGGAGGGCTGCAGGTTACCCTGACGATCGGCAGCCGGACGATCGCCTCTCAAGGCAGCGCTACCATTGGTGCCCTCATCACCAAGACCATGGATGTGGCCCCGCTGATCAGGAATGGCCGCACCTACCTGCCGGCCCGCTACGTGGCGGAGGCGTTCGGATACACGCTGGCCTGGGATGCCGCCGGCCGGACGGTGACCATCCAGTAGCTGCGGGGTGAGAGAATCGTGTAAGCACTCCTGCGGTTCTTGAGTATAACCACTAGACAACGTTTAAGGAGGGGCGGGCCATGGGGAAAAAGATTATCTTGTTGGCCATCGGCTGCTTGCTCGTAGTTATTGCCGGCTGCAGCAGCCATAACAAGGCGGCCACACCTGTGCCAGCGACTGCAGTTCCCGAAAACCTGGCTGCGACACAGCCCATGACGACCATGAATCAGGCGGCAGTACTATCTCCGGCGAAACCCCCTGCATCGACGCCGGTAGCAACTGCCCAGCATCCGTCTTCACCGCCGGCAGCCGCAACTAAACAGTCCCCGTCGCCGGAAACAGCCAATGCCCTAGCAGTCTATTCCAGCCGGGAATATCACGTTTCCCTGCAATACCCCTGTGGCTGGAAGCAGAGCAGCCTGTATTCCACTCCGAGATATGAGGGGAGCGACGGGTATTTTGGACTTGATGCCGAAGGTGGGGTGGCCACCGGAACCGCCTATGAAGTGGCTGAGGCGGCTGCGCATCATATACTGAAACCGTTCGGCTCCAACCCCTCTATCGAGAGATTGGAGGTTGCGGGGCAAGAGGCATGGATGATCAAACCGTCTGCCGACCAGTATCAGCAGGCTTTCCCCAAGCATTTGAGCGAGTTGGTGGTCAAATACCCCAAAGCTGTGCAAATTGGCGGGAACACCTACTGCTATTTCCTGCTATACGCGGATCAGGGTCACATAGATGCAATTTCCCAGACCATAAAGTTTCTTTATTAATACTGCCATGAGGGGATTAACAGGGCGATAAAGGACACAACCAGGGTTATTCTGGCTGGCAGGAGATCACGACGAATGTGGACATGGAAACCAAGTATGTCGCAGAGATCGATTTCGTGGACAGCAAGAACGGGTGGATGACCGGTTGGAATTATGGTCATCGTTTAGGGGTAGCGCTGCAATCGTTCATGGCCAGGTAGCCTGGTTCCAGTCATGAAGAGGGACGCCGGGAATGCGCTGGAAGTTCAGAGAGCTTTCCAAGGGGTGGAAAATCCTGTCCTTCAAACGCAAGGCCCCGGTAAGCGATGGTGATCCTGCCAGCTATTTCCGTTGATGCACTCTTGTATGGTCAGGCTTATCCGAGAAGATGATTTCATGATTAAAAAGACAGCAGCAACAGCATCATTAACCACCCGATATGACGGATAACCTAAATTTACGGTTGGCTGCTCTGTAAATGTCTACGGGAGGCAAAGCAAGACAATGAAATATAGAATGGGATGCATTGCGGCAGTGATTATAATTCTAACTTTAGCCACCGTTATCAAGAGCCCCGGTTCTGGCTCAAAAACCGGCGGCAGAGCGTCAGGCATTGCCGCATATACATATGTCAACCCCAGCAACGTTGTATCGGTCACCAGGATGGGGGGCTTACCGGGCAACAAGTTTGGGGTGCTATTGGCCGGCCGGGATAACGCCAAGATCGAAAAGATCGTGGGGATGGTCAACCGCAGCACCGGCATGAGGGCCCCGACGGATATGGAGGTCTGGTCGACTATTCATTGGTATCCCGTGGATGTGGTTCTGAAACTCAACAACGATGACACGGTTTACCTGCAGCGAATCTTGGATGTCACGGAAAGAAAGATGGCCACAGGCGAGGAGTTCACTGGCAAGATCAGCACTGACCGCTTCATGATGACCCTTGAACGGGATAATGATGCCAGGCATTATATCCTCTATTCCAACGAAGTGCCCGAGTATATTTTAAAGGGTGCAGATGCTGATATCCCCAGTAGCTTTTTATTCCAAAGGAAATAGAGAGCAATGAAGCCCTGTTTGGTTGGCTAATACGGGACGACTCAACTCGATCAGGTGCTGATCTTCGACTGGCTGTTCAGACAAATATTAAATCGGAACAGCTCTATAATTGGCTCAAGACCAACCAATGGAAGACGGAGTTCACGACCGAATAGACGTTGTTGGGGGGATTACGGGGTGAAGAGGGCGCTGATCTATATCCTCTGCACATGTATTGCTGTGCTGGCTTCGCTTTCTTCGATATATTTGCAAGAAAAGAGGGCCACTTATTCATCGGCACAACAACCAGCCGTCGCCCCCTGGATACCTATGTTCTCGCCGGCCTTCCCGGCCCGGGTGGCCTTCATCTCCAACGGCCAGCTCATGCTGCTGAACGGCTACCAGTTGGATCCATCGCCGGTGCAGGTGACCCACGATGATCGCTCTAGCGTCAGTTCAGTCAGCTTCTCTCATGATGGCAGCTGGTTGATGTATCTGCAGTACCCCTCCGACAAGAAGTATGATGGCGAGTATTCTTTGTGGGTAGTAAAAGCTGATGGCAGCGGCGCCTACCAGGTGGACGAAACCCTGGCAGAGGGGACCCCATCCTGGTCGCCTACAGGAGATACCATCGCCTATAGCGAGATATCCGGCGGAAACAACCCCGTTTCCCTGAAGGTGGCCATGGTTGGAACAGGCAAGGCCATGATTATCGATCTTCATGCGCAGGATATCCTGGATTACGAGTGGGCGCCCGATGGCCGCAGCCTCGCCGTGTCTTTCTACAACCCTAGAATGGCAAACCAACCCCTCTATATCGATCAGATCGCCCTTGATGGTAAGCGCTCCAGGCTGCTGACCCTGCCGAATAGTGACCCGACGGCAGTCTCACTGGCCTGCGGGGCGGCGGACGGTTTGAGTTGGTCGCCGGACGGACGCTACCTGGCCTACTTCCTGTACCCCTTTTCTGGATCGGTCGCCGCAGACGCGGCAGCGATCCGGCTGCTCGACCTGCAGCACCCCGCAACCAGCCGCGGCCTGGGTACCGGCCTGATCTACAAGGACTGGTTCGCCTGGTCTCCCGATGGCCGGGAACTGGCCTTCATCACCGGCGACGGGCGAGAAGCCACCCACCACAAGCGTCTGTCCATAATCGACGTCTCCAGCGGCAAGATCATCGATTGGGGAAGCGAGGGCCTGGTGGATACACAGCCGCTCTGGGATAGTCTACACCCGGGCAACCTTCTTTTTTGCCGCGGCCCGGCAACGGATTGGCAGAATGGTGACGGCGTGCTCGTGCCCGGACAGCGGATCTGGCTGCGGACCGCCGACGGCTCCTGCAGTCCGATCGCCACCGGCTCTTCCGGTACCCAGGACTGTACCCCCATTCTCTCTCCCGACGGCCAGGACCTGTTCTTTCTGCGCCTTGACAGCAGGGAGAGCGGTTCCCTGATCATGAAACCGCTGCCTGCTGGCCAGGAGGTCGAACTGGTACGGAACCTCGATGTCGATCCGGAATTCTATGGCAACTACCTGCCGGCTTCGGTGAGCATCTGCTGGCAGAACTGATCATTTCTGAAATTGATCCGAATATTTGAACTGACCAAGGAATTGGCTGGAGCGAGAAGCTTTGCTTGATCGGAAAACACGGCTGGCTGGTGGGAACAAACAATAACGGACAGGGAATCATCCTGGACACGACGGACTGGGCAACCTTCAAGGCGGTACCCTGATTCAAGCGGCGCCATTCCCGGGCTAATTCCCTGAGAACTTCAACCAGCCTATCGCTGCCGTTGCTGTCGCCACGTCATGTGGAGAGGATGGATACCGGGTCTATCGCCTTTTATCCATCAGTAATTAACTTGAACGGAGGCAAGGAAGATGATCAGAAAGAATTTTTTGAAGTGTGGATTGCCATTGTTGATGGTTCTGCTAGCCATGCTGACGATGACAGCCACGCCTGCCATGGCGGCATCAGCCTGGCGGCCGGTGGGCAGCCCAAATTTCACCAGTTCCTGCCCCGTCGGTTTATCCAATAGATCGCTATTCGTCTACAACGGTACACCCTATGTGCTATGCTGCGATGCCAGTGGCGGACTCACGGTGATGGAGTATACCGGCGGGTCATGGCAGCCGGTGGGCAGCCCCGATTTCGCCACCTGCGGGTCAGTTTGCTCTCTCTACGTCTACAACGGCACACCCTACGTGGCGTATAGCGATGCCAACCGCAAGGCCGCGGTGATGGAGTACACCGACGGGGCGTGGCAGTTGGTGGGCAACCCCGGTTTATCCGGCGGTGGGGATGAAGAATCTCTCTTCGTCTACAACGGTACCCCCTACGTGGCATACAAGGATGGCACCAGCCTCAAGGTCGTGGTGATGGAGTATACCGGCGGGTTGTGGCAGGTGGTGGGAGGCGCCCCTGTCTCCAGCGATGTGGCGCTCGAAGTTTCCCTCTTTGTTTACAACGGCGCACCCTACGTGGCATACGCGGATGTTACCAACAACGATGAAGCCATGGTGATGGAGTACACCGGCGGGTCATGGCAGTTGCTGGGCAGCCCCGATTTCTCCGGCGGCTCCGTGGGCTCTATATCCCTCTATGTCGACAATGGCACCCCCTATGTGGCATACTGTGGCGCCAACTCCAAAGCTGCGGTGATGGAGTACACCAGTGGGTCGTGGCAAATGGTGGGCAACCCTGAACTCTCCACCGGCATGGCATCCTTTGAATCCCTCTTCGTCTACAACGGCACGCCTTACGTGGCATACAGGGATAATGCCAACGACTGTAAAGCCACGGTGATGGAGTACACCGGCGGGTCGTGGCAATATGTGGGCAATCCCGATTTCACCGGTACCAAACCGGCCAGTGAATCCCTCTTCGTCTACAACGGCACGCCCTACTTGGCATACGAGGGCGCCGACGATAAAGCCGCAGTGATGGAGTACACCGGCGGGTCGTGGCAGCTGGTGGGCGGCGCCCCTGCCTCCAGCGGTATGGCGGCCAGTGATTCCCTCTTTGTCTCCAATGGTACACCCTACGTGTTATGCAATGATAGCGAGGGTGGACTCACGGTGATGGAGCACACCGGCGCCGCCGGTTGGCAGCCGGTGGGCAGTCCCGATTTCGCCAATGAGCTAGACGATCCTTTTTCCGTATTACCCTCCCTGTACAATGACAACGGGCAATACGTAGACAACGGGTGGGGTCAATCCCTCTTTGTATACAATGGCACCCCTTACGTGGCATATCAGGATCGGGCCAACGGATCTCCCCTGCAAATGGATGTGCCGCCAGCGATCGTCAACGGGCGCACTCTGGCGCCGCTGCGGGCGATCTCCGAGGCCCTGGGGGCCAAGGTGCAGTGGAATACTAGCGACCGGAGCATCGTTATCACCAAGGGCGCTACTACGATCAGGCTTCAGATCGGCAGTACCACCGCCCTCAACAACGGAGCTCAGGTCACCCTGGACGCGGTGCCGCAGATCGTCAACGGGCGCACCCTGGCGCCGGCCCGGTTTGTCGGCGAGGCCCTGGGGGCACAGGTCAACTGGGACGCTGCCAATTATCAGGTGAACATCGTCACTGCGAGTCCTTAAACCTAAAAAGCCGTTCAGAAGCAAAGATCGCAAACTTCGAGTGCATCGAGGTTTTCTACAACTGGCTCAGGCCGCATTCAGCCCTTGGATATGAGAGTCCGGAAGAATTCGAGAAATACTTCGAGAACCAGATCAAAGTTGCTTAATCTCGTGTCCAATTAACCGGGGGAAGATCACTTCTCTTCCGGCTTGTAATGGCAACAGATGGTTCCGAGTGCTGCCCGGCTTTCAAGGCGCCTTAACACCACCTTTCGATATAATCAGGCTATATTCGTAACTACTCAGGTCGTCTGCTACGGCACCTCTGATATCAACGACAGAGGCTGGCTGACTTCCAGCCGAGCGACCTTCTGCTTATGGGAGCAAGTGCGGAATTAGCCAGCCGCACAACCGTCTTCGGAGGCAAGGCACTGCGTTTTAAGGTTTTTGTCCTTAAACAGGCTGAGCAGTTACCTATATTCTGTATATTTCTTATCTTATTTTAAGGATTCCCATGTCTGGAATACTATACGATAGTATTAGGAAGTGGAAATGTTGCCAGGATGCGGCAACGGTAAGATGGGCGCCGAAGGCATTAAATGATAGTGAAACTGGGCCTTTTCGAAGATTTCCTTCAACAAAATCAGGGCATGAATTTGTTAGTCAAGGCCTGATAGTTGTCAAATGTGGCCTGTCTTGTTCATTGAGTATTAAAATCACAAATATTGACTGGAGGGAGAAACTTGTTGATTGGAAAGCGTTTCAGGTGGTTTTCCCCGTTGGTGATCATGGCGGTTCTTGCCTTCATGCTGCTGGCACAGGCCGGGCTGGCGTCAGCTTCCAGTTCCGTGCCTACGCCTGTCATCTACCCTGACGGCGCAACATCCACAAATGGCGATGGTTTTGTCGTTAGATTCAGTGACACCGCCGGCGGCGACCCCATCTACTACACCACCGATGGATCCGACCCGCGAACCAGCAGCAGCGCCACTCTCTACACTCAGTATGTCAATGCCATGCATTCCGAAACAGTTCAGGCAGCTGCCCACGATCCCGTGGCTGGTTGGAGCGGCGTGGCCGCAGCCATCTTCAGTATCAGCGGCGTCACCGGCAACAGCAGCAGTATCGGTGGTCTTCCGTCACCGGCCATTTACCCTAACGGAGATGGCGGGGCCTTTCCCAGCGCCGTGAGCGTGACCATCGGCGACACCGCCGGCGGCGACCCCATCTACTACACCACCGATGACTCCAACCCAGAGACGAGCAGCACGCGCACCCTCTATACCGGAACCTTCACTGTATCCCAGTCCGAGACGGTCGAAGCTTCTGTCTACGACAATGAGCTTGGTTGGTATGGCCCAAGCTTGGACACGTTCCACATCAACGGCTCAAGTTCAGTTCAGACGCCAACCATCGACCCTGCCGGCGGCACCTTCACCACCGCCCCGAAGGTATCTATCGACGGCCTCTTCGGCGGGGAAACCGCCTACTACACCACCGACGGCTCCGATCCTACGACCAGTAGTACTGCCATCCCCTACACCGGACTCGGAGTCCTCACCGTATCCCAATCCGAGACGTTCAAGGTTGCAATTCATGACCCGGAAGCCGGCTGGAGCAGCGTGGCCTCGGCCACTTTCATCGTCAACAGCGGTGCGCCGGTGATCACTCCCGACGGCGGCAGCTATACCACCGCCCAGAGTGTGAGTATCAGTGGTGTCCCGAGCGGGTATATTGTCTTATACACCACGGACGGCAACAGCCCGGAGGCGGAAAACTACAACACGCTCATCGAATACACGGGGCCCTTCACGGTCAGCCAATCGGAAACAGTTAACGCCGCCTACAAGGATCAGTCTAATAACTGGAGCAGCTTGGCCTCAGCCACCTTCACCATCAACAGTTCCTCGACCCCAGCCACCAGTAATACGGAGCCAGTAGTAACCACCACCACACCCTTACCCGGCGGGCAAAATCCGATCGGCTTTACCATTGGCCAGAATTCCTACACTGCGGGCGGACAGTCTTTTGCTATGGATGCACCCCCCTTTATCGCGAATGGACGCATCCTTGTTCCGGTCCGCTACCTGGCGAATGCCCTGGGCGCCCGGACTGACTGGGATGCTGATACCCGGACCGTCGCCGTAAGCACGAGCGTATATAACATCCAGATAGTGATTGGCAGCACCGCTCTGACAGTGAACGGCCAAGCCCAGGCGATGGATCAGGCACCGGTGATTAAGGATGGCAGAACTTATCTTCCAGCCAGATATGTTGCGGAAGCCCTGGGTTATGATGTGTCGTGGGACGCCAGTTCCCGAACCGTGACCGTATCCCAAGGAAACTAGATGGTTGGTTGCATCTCATCGACAATCTTTGAGGGATTACTAAGGTTGTGTCAACAATTCCTTGGCTAAATTAATTCGGCCTACCATAATGTTGAGGCCAATCAGTCTTTGCCATCTTAATTGCAGGTACATTGTTAATATATACAGAAAGAGAGAACCATTGATACTCTTGGGTTCTCTCTTTTTAAGTCTAGATAAGAGTACTTATCCGCTTAATTGATCTCAATGAGCTTTCAGAATCATAGCAAAAACCCGGTAAAATTAATTCCTCATAGTTCTCGCTAGTATATACAGCGTCTCCAGGGATAATTATCATGCCTTCTTTAGTTTTTACCAGTACAGACTGGTGACCCATTGAATGGCCGGGAGTATAGATGATATCTATACCGGGAAGCAAATTGAAAAAATCACCTTCTATAACATCGTATTCTACTCCCTCAATGTCGAAATCTATCCTGCCGTATACAGCCTTGTTAAATATCGGTGGAACGTATGCGGCCCTGAGTTCAGACAACTGGACTACAAACCTACTCTTTTTAAATAAACCGTTATTTCCGCAATGATCATAGTGTAAATGAGTATTTATAACAATATCTATATTTTCAGCTCATATTTCGCATGTCTCTTGATGCCTCAAGTGTTTTTTTAGAGCTCCAATTAAAAAAGGCTACAGCCACCGATTCTACGGTCCCATTGCTGCGTTGACCAGCGGCAGAGGTTTCAAG
>JBEKFU010000056.1:0-18801 GCA_050013155.1 Thermacetogeniaceae bacterium
TGTGGTTACTGCGCGGGGGTCTGCCCCAATTTTTGCGTCAAGGTTTACTGAGGTTTTCGCCAAGCAAGGGAGCGACCGATGCGGATCATGGGGCTAGATCTGGGCAAGAAGAGAATAGGAGTTGCCATCAGCGACGAGCTCGGGATCACCGCCCAGGCACTGACCACCCTGGACCGCGGCAGCTTCGAGCATGATTGCGCAGTTCTGAAGGGATTGGCGCAGTCGTATGAAGTGGAGCGGATCGTCGTCGGCCTGCCGCTCCACATGTCCGGCGAACTGGGGCGGTCGGGTGAGGAGTGCATGGCCTATGGCAACGAGTTGGAGAGGCATCTGGGTGTTCCCGTGGTGTTTTGGGATGAGCGGCTGTCCACCGTTGCCGCCGAAAAATCCTTGCTGGAAGGGGATGTGCGCAGAAACCGCAGGCGCAGAGTGATCGACCAGGTTGCCGCCTGCTTAATCCTGGATGGTTATCTGAGGAGTGGGAAGCGGGAAGCGAACTCTCACCTCTCATATCCCAGGTAAATTGTATATTATTGCATCATTAGGGTAATATTGAGTGGGGACCTGTGTGCAGGCGGGGCTTCCCTCCGCATCCGGCGGTACATCATGCCGGGTAGGTTAAAAAATGATGGAGGTGTTTGGACATGGATTTTGAGGATGACGAGGTTATTGTGCTCACGGATGATGACGGCGAGGAACACGAGTTCAACCTGATCGACACCATTACCGTCAACGAAAAGGAGTACGCCATTCTGCAACCGGTAGACGAAGAAGAGGCGATCATCCTGAGGTTTGGCATCGATGATGAGGGCGACGAAGTCCTTTACGACATAGAGGACGACGAGGAATGGGAGAGGGTTGCCGACGCCTGGCAGGAAATATCTGAAGAGGAAGATGTATGATCCAATAGTAATATATGCAAACATCTTGGCATATAAATAGTGGAGGAGTAGAATTGCAGGTATGCTGGCGCCTGGTTCATTGAATATTTGCATGCAGGAAAACGGGCGTGGAAGAAGGTACCTCCTTGGTCAGGAGATTCTCAGCCAGGTTTATCGTTGTCTTGGCAGCGGCAGCGCTCGGGATTGCCCTGTACGGCGCCTGTAGATGGAATCAGGCCTGGCAGGGGCGAATTTACCCGGGGGTAAGGCTTGAAGGGATCGGGTTGGGTGGTCTGACGGAACAGGAAGCGGAACAGAAACTGGAGTCAGTCAGGGATGAATTGCTCGCCTCCAAGGTGAAACTGGTTCTGGGCGATCATGTCCAGCAGGTATCCAGAAAAGATCTCGGGTTTCAGCTTGACCCCGTCGAAAATGCTCGTCTTGCCATGATGGTCGGCCGGAGCGGGCCCGCCTGGGAACGCCCCCGAAAGTTGTGGCAGGCTTTTTATTTTCAGGTAGACACCCCTCTCAAGGTGACGCTTGACAGCGACAGTGCCAAGTCCGTCCTGCAGGCATTCGCCAAGGGCCTGTACACCCCCCCGCAGAACGCCCAACTGGTGGTGAATGACGCCTACCAGGTCAAGATCATCGAGGGCAAGCCCGGCAAGGTGCTCGACCTGGACGCCTCGGTCAAGGCCCTGGCGCAGGACACCTATCCCTTTGACGGGGTAATGAGCCTGCGTCTGGTGGATCAGCAGCCCCAGGTTAGCACCCAGGATGTCTTGGGCATGAAGGTCACCGGTCTGCTGGCTTCATACACCACCTACTTCGATACCTCGAGCGTGAACCGCACCTATAATGTCAATGTGGCTGCAGACGCCCTGGACCACAGCCTGGTCAAACCCGGCGACGTCTTTTCTTTCAATCGGGTTGTCGGCCCCCGCAGCGAGGAGGCCGGCTACAAGGAGGCCCTGGTGATCGAGCAAAACAAGTTTATCCCGGGAATCGGGGGAGGCGTCTGCCAGGTCTCATCCACCCTTTACAACTCCGTTTTGCTGGCCGGGCTGCAGATAGTCGAACGCAGCAATCACTCCCTGCCGGTGACCTACGTACCGCTGGGCAGAGATGCCACAGTGGCTTATGGGTCCTACGACCTCAGGTTTCGCAACAACACCGGCGGCTACCTGTACATTAAGACCCGGGCCGGCGGCGGGGTGCTGGCCATAGCAATACTGGGGAATACGGCTGAAAAGAAGAAGGTCGAACTGGAGACGGATGTGGACAAGGTCCTGGATTTCAAGGTGGTCACGAAGAATGATCCATCGCTTTACCAGGGGAAGACTCTGGTGGAGACCGAGGGCGTGAAGGGCTACCAGGTCCGGGCCTACAGGATGATCAACGGGGTCAGGACCCTGCTCTCGGACGATGTCTATGCCCCCGTGGACAAGATCGTTCACGTGGGGACGATGCCGGTGCCCGAGACACCGCCGCCGCCAGGCAACCAGCAGCAGCCGGCCCCGTCCGCCAGCACTGCGCCGACGCCTACTCCGGCCCCAGCAACTGGGGCGCCGGGCCAACCTTCGTCTGGCGCCGCCACACCGTCCGAATGAGAAGTGAGAAGTGGGCGGGTGCCCGCATAGCGGGCGCGGAAGTGAGAATAGCTGGTTCCCGGCACCAAAGCATCAGTTAGCTTTCTAGGTATGGCTTCATATCTGATAAGTGATCAATATTATAAACGCCTTAAGCTTGGTGCGAAGGTATTGAAAGAGCCAATGGCATCTTTATCATGATGGGAAGGTTGTTGCGCCTTGTCTTAAATGGGTATAATGGGATCAGATCCGGAGTGGTGGGAGAGCTGGAGGCTGATGGCTAAGTCGAGAGGTTGGTTCAATCCTTACAACCCGGTCTATTGGGGGGCTGTATTGTTTTTATTTGGCTGCCTCTGGCTGGGAGCGCAGTTTTATATCGATAATATGCTCATCCCTGTCGGTGTGCGCACCCACAGCATCAAGACCTGTGTCATCACTGTCAAGAAAGGCGCTTCCTTGAGAGAGATCGGGGATATGCTGCAGGGTGAGAACATGATCGCCAGCAGCGCTTTTTTTGTGTTCTATGCCCAGTTGACAGGAGCGGAGAGGCAGATCGAGGCCGGTTCCTACCGGCTCAGCAATAACCTGTCGATGCGGGAGATCCTGGAGCGCATAGTCGGGGGGGACGTGCTCCGCTACCGGGTGGTCATCCCGGAGGGGTACACCACGGACCAGATTGGCAAGCTGCTGGTCAGCAAGGGGATCATGACCGGCGATGATTGGCGGGATGCCTTGGCGACGGAGAACTTTGCATGCCCGTTTTTAAAGGATGCCCTTGCAGGCCCGAAGCGCCTGGACGGGTTTCTCTTTCCTGCCACTTACGACCTGAGGGCCGACTTTACCCCCCAGGAGATCCTGGACTTGATGCTCAACCGTTTCAATACCGCTTTTACCCCAGACTTGCAGGCGCGCGCCCAGGAGCAGGACCTGAGCGTCAGGCAGGTGATCATCCTGGCGTCCATTGTAGAGCGCGAGGCGAAGCTGGACTCGGAACGCCCGGTAATCGCCTCGGTTTTCTTGAACCGTCTCCATATAGGGATGCGCCTGGAGTCTGACGCTACGGTCCAATACGTGTTGGGTACGCCCAAGGAAAAACTGACTTACCAGGATGTGCGGACGCCGTCGCCGTACAACACCTACCTCCACGACGGGCTCCCTCCCGGTCCCATCAGCAATCCCGGCCTGGCATCGATCAGAGCGGTGCTTTATCCGGCCAAGACCAACTATCTATACTTTGTGGGCAAGGGCGACGGCTCTCACGTCTTCAGCGTCACCTACGGGGAGCACGTGATCGCCTCGCGGCAGCACGGGCAGTAGCCTGCCCTCTCGATGTTCGAAGTTCGATGTTCAGTTCGAATTTCGAACCGCGCCCACCCGCTCGAATCTCGAGGATGGTGGTTCACAAAACGGCGGGAAAATAGTATGATTCTTTTTATATGATGCCCTATCTGTGAGAAGCTGGGGGGAGAAGGTTGGAGGATCAACTGTCAACAAGTCAGGATCAGCCCGCAAACCAGGCGATCATGGAGCATATGCGCGCAATCGTCGCTATCCTGGTCGTTGTCCTGCTGGCGGGCGGATTCTGGTGGTGGCACATGCTCAGGGTCACCTACAGCACCGATGACGCCCAGGTGACTGCCGATATCTCCGATATCAGCCCCAAGGTCGAGGGGCGCCTGGTAAAGCTCTGTGTCTCCGAGGGGGATGCCGTGACGGCAGGCCAGGAACTGGCCGAGTTGGATAATTACCAGTTGGCTGTCGCCGTGGCTCAGGCCGAAGGCGCTCTGGAACAGGCCAAAGCGAATTACGCCAAGCTGCCCGATGATCTCAAATCGGCCCAGGCTAATGTCGACGAGGCTCAGCAGGCTCTGGCGAATGCCCAGGACCAGGCCAAAACGGCTGAGATCGCCCTCGGTGACGCCAAGAGAGACCTTGATGAGACACAGGCGCTCTACTCCGGCGGGGGCGCCTCCAAAGAGGCTTATGACGAGGCCACCTCTCGATACGGCACGGCGCAGGCAGACCTGGATGCCGCCCGGGCCAACGTCTTATCGGCTCAGGCATCTTTACGGGTCGCCCAGGCCCAACTGGAAGCGATCGACAATACCGGCGCCGATTCTTACCTGGCTCAACTGAATCAGGCGCAGGCCGCATACGACAGTGCCAAGCTGACCTATAACGAATCCTTCATCTATGCCCCCATCAGCGGCACCGTGGTCAGGGCGCCTGCAACCGTGGGGGAAACCCTGTCTCCCGGACAGACGATCCTGTCCATTTCCAATCTCCAGTCATCCTGGGTGGTGGCCTATGTAGAGGAGACCGCCTACGGCCGTATCCGCCCGGGGCAAAATGTCGACGTCAGGGTCGATACGTATCCCGGCAGGGTCTTCTCCGGCAAGGTCATCGAACTGGGCGGGGTGACTCAGGCAACAGGGTCCACGTTTCCCACCGAGATGGATGAGTATGGGAACTTCTACAAAGTGCCGCAGCGATTACCTGTCAAGATTGAGATCGCCAATAAGTACGGCCTGATCTTCAAGCCCGGTATGTCGGTTGCTGTCAAGATTCACACGGTATAGCTATTCGAGGTTCGGGGTTCGGGGTTCGGGGTTCGGTTCAACTAGTTCTTGGCTTCAGTGGGGGATTGTTTTCCCCCCACTGAAGCTTAGAACTAGTTAATACAGTGACGTAGCCGCTCTTATCCCACCGCTTCATGTACTCCGCATTCTTCAGGCCGGGCTGTAAGCCCGGATGCAGAGGAGAAGCGGGGGTATTAGAGCGGGTAGTCATCTGTGATAAAGCCAAAAACTCTGTTTATGATAAGGCGGATATGAACCCTGTAAAAGCATCCAAAAAAATGGAACTATGCGAAGAGATCCCCTGGTCGGTCGTCATCATCATTGTCATCGGGACTTTTATGGCGATCCTGGACAGCAGCATCGTCAACGTCGCTCTCCCCAAGATGATGGCGGTCTTTGGCGCCAATACCGACACTATTGCCTGGGTTGTGACTGCCTACATGCTGACCCTGGGGGTGGTCATGCCGCTGTCCGGCTTCCTGGGGGACACCTTCGGCTACAAGCGCTGCTATTTTATGGCGCTCGCCCTGTTCGTGACGGGTTCCTTCCTGTGTGGATTTGCCTGGAGCATGGACAGCCTGATCGCCGCCAGAGTGATCCAGGCCGTGGGTGGCGGCATCCTGACACCGCTCGGCATGGCCATCATCTATAAGACCTGCCCGCGCGCCCGGATCGGGGAGATACTCGGGGTCTGGGGCATCTCCGCGATGGCGGCTCCGGCTATCGGCCCGACTCTCGGCGGATACATCGTGCAATACGTCGACTGGCGAATGATCTTCTATCTAAACGTGCCGATCGGGCTGATCAACCTCTTCCTGGTGTATACAAATCTCGGGGAATCGGAACTGATCAAGGGGAAGCACTTTGACCTGACGGGAACGATATTTTCTTCCATCGGCTTTTTCTGCCTGTTGCTGGCCACCAGCGAGGCCTCCACGGACGGCTGGGGTTCTCCCTTTATCGTATCGCTGTTCGTCATCGCTGTTATCAGCCTCACCGCCTTTATCATCAACGAAATCGGCCATCCGGAGCCGATCCTGCAACTGCGCCTGTTCAGGAATATGGTCTTCACCATCGCCAATGTGCTGGCATCGATTCTGGCGATCGGAATGTTCGGGGTCACTTTCCTGATGCCGATCATGATCCAGGAAGTGCTCGGGCAGACGGCCCTGAAGTGCGGGTTGATCATGTTTCCCGGGGCTATCGCTTCGGGATTGATCATGCCGTTCAGCGGGTGGTTCTTTGACCGGTACGGCGCCAGGGGCATTGTCGTCACGGGGACAGCCATAATCGCCGTGACAACCTTTATGATGCACGCCTTCAACGACCTCACCCCGTTTTCGTACATGACCATGGTGATCATGATCCGCGGTCTCGGCCTGGGTCTCTGCATGATGCCGACGACGAACGCCGGGATGAACGCCGTCCCGCCGCACCTCGTCGGGCGCGCCTCCGCCACTATCAACCAGGTGCGCCAGGTCAGCGCCTCTTTCGGGATCGCCATCCTCACCACGATCATGCAAAACCGCCAGGTATTCCACGTAACTCATCTGGCCGAGGCGGTGAACATGTCCACCAGCACGACAGGATTGGCCATGCAAGGAAGGCTGATCGGACTGGCGTACCAGTTGGGGATGCCCGCCAGCATGTCCAGTGCCCTGGGTGTTGGCCTGGTCTACATCAGGATGGAATATCTTTCCATGATTCAAGCCATCGATGACGTCTTCATCGTTGCAGCCGGCATGTGCGTGCTGGGCTTTATGATGAGCTTCTTCCTGATGGACGTGAGAAAACGCCACCCTGCCGGCATATCTCCATCGGGGGGAGGAGGTCGCCTGCACCGGCCCCCGCACTCACGTGCGCAGCACCGGGGAGATCAGGAACTTCAGGCTGCTCAAGGAATATTTCTTCGATCCGCTGACCCGGGAGTACAGCATCACGGGGCTGGTCGGCGAAGAGCCGAAGAGCTTCCTCTAACACCTGCTATTGGATGGGTTCACATTCTGTTTGACACCATTGACAGGCTATTTTATAATTAACTTAGGTTGCCTAACAATACGGAAGGCAAGATACATGATGAAGATGATGATGCTAATCAAGAGGGGGGTGGCAGGGCATACCCATATTCAAACGAAGCAAAGCGAAGTTATGCAAGTTATTTAGGGGGCTGGGTTTGCATTGACGGTTCAACAAGTTCTTGGCTTCAGTGGGGGATTGTCTTTCCCCACTGAAGCTTAGAACTCGTTAATACAGTGATGTAGCCGCTCTTATCCCACCGCTTCATGTACTCCGCATTCTTCAGGCCGGGCTGTAAGCCCGGATGCGGAGGAGAAGCGGGGGCATTAGAGCGGGTAGTCATCTGTGGTAAACTGCTCGCGGCCGTAGGTCTTCCAAGCAACCGTTGGCGATGATAACCTCATTTCGGGATGGAGGCGAGGAAAGATGTCCAGCGACAACAGCGCTGCTGTAAAGCTCGATTGGGATATGGCAAAGCGTTATGTTGGTGAGCAAGTAGTGCGGCAAATCCTGAACTACCTGGAGGGAAACCCCGACCAGAACATCCCCCGTCTGTTCAAGGTGATCGAGCCCCTGCTCAGGAACCCCGTGCAACGTAAGCACGCTCGTAATCTGAGACTGGCCTACGAGAACGATCCGGTCATGAAGGCATATTTCAACAGCCTGTTTTCTGACATCGACAGGGATATGCGTAATAAGATCATCTGTAACTATGTAGTCAACAGTGTCATGGTGGGTTGGCCACACCGTGAGCAGATAGAGGCAAAAGAGCATTTCACGCCTCCATTTACCATCCTGATCGACCCCACCAGCGCCTGCAACCTCAAATGCGCGGGGTGCTGGGCCGGTGAATACGCCAGGCACGACGAACTGGAACCCGAGCTCCTGGACAGGATCCTGAAGGAGGCCAAGGAACTCGGCATCTACACCATAGTCATGTCCGGGGGAGAGCCTTTCGTCTACCCACACTTGCTGGATATGGCCGCCAGGCACAACGATATGGCATTCATGATCTATACGAACGGCACCAGGATCGACGATGTGGTAGCGGACAGGCTCAAGGAGCTGGGCAATATCGTTCCCTGTTTCAGCCTGGAGGGATGGGCTGCAGAGACCGATGCCCGGCGTGGCCGGGGAGTGTTCGACAAGATCATGGCCGCCATGGCTCGCCTACGAACCAGAAGGCTCTTGTTCGCCGCCTCCCTGACCATCACCAGCCAGAACGTGGAGACGGTCACCAGCGATGAGTTCATCGATTTTCTGATCAGCCAGGGAGTGCGCTTCATGTGGACCTTCCATTACATCCCCATCGGCCGGGACCCGGATGTCAACCTGATGATCCGGCCCGAGCAGCGGGCCTATCTGGCCGAGCGCATCCCTTACATTCGTAAACACAAGCCAATGCCGATCGCTGATTTCTGGAATGACGGAGAGCTCACCAGGGGCTGTATTGCCGGTGGCGCCTCCTACTTTCACATCAATGCCCGCGGTGACGTGGAACCCTGCGCCTTCGTGCACTTTGCCGTGGATAATATTAGAGACAAGAGTCTGAAAGAGGTGCTGAGCTGCCGGTTCTTTGCCGAGTATCAGAAGGACCAGCCCTTTTCCGACAACCTGCTGCGGCCGTGTCCGATCATCGACAACCCCCAATTCCTGCGGCAGATCATCCGGAACACAGGCGCCCGCCCCACCCACGCCGGAGCGGAGACGGTGCTGGGAGGGGAGATTGGCAGCTTCCTCGACCAGCGCTCGGCTGACTGGAAGCGGATCGCCGACCCGATCTGGGATGAGAGCCGGAAGGCCAGGGATCTCCAAGAACAGCAGGCTCAAGGGATGTAGACTGTTAATGTTGGCTTTGCACCTCTTTGAGCTTTTTGCCCCGGGAGGCGAGCAACTCTGAGACTGTAGCCAACTGGTAGCCACGCTGCCTGATAGCCTTGATCAGGGTGGGCAGGGCAGCAAGGGTACCTGCCTTATCCTCGTGCAGGAGGATGATCGAACCAGGCTGCAAGTTTGTGAGCACATTATCGATGATCTTCTCCGGACTTGCATACCAGTCCCCGGGATCGATACTCCAGAGGACGATTTTCATGCCCATCCCATTGATCATATTGATCAGCGGTTGGTTCAGGTGACCGCCCGGGGGTCTGAACAGAACAACCTTTGTATGTGAGTCCTGCTCGATCAACTGTTTGGCCGATGTGATGTCCCGCATAGCCGCAGCCGGGTCCATCTGCTCAAGGTTACGGTGGTCTAAGCCGTGGCAGCCGAGTTCGTTACCGCCCCCGGCAATCATGGCGGCCAGACCGGGGTTCTCCTGGATACGGCGCCCCACCAGGAAAAAGGTCGCATGCACGCCATACCTGTCAAGCACATTGAGGTACAGGAGCGTGAACTTCTTCGATGGGCCGTCGTCGAAAGTGAGAGCGACCATTTTGCCGGCGCTGGGCCAGCTATGGACAACTCCCTGGAGGCGCCCTGCCGGCTCTACCGGCAGCGTCGGCGCGGTCTGGCCATGTACGGACATCCAGCCCCGGCCGGTGTCGACGGCGAACTTATTCAGCACCAGCCTGGCCTCCCGGAAACCCGGCGCGGCGCCGGTGTTGTAGGAAACAAGAACCACCAGGCACACAAGAATCAATATCAGGTATGGGAACAAACTTCGAGGACTGTTCCCTGTGAGGCCGTGCTTTTTTGCAGCCGGACGCATAGTCAAACCTGCTCGGGTTCCGGCACTTCCGGCACTTCCGGCTCATCTGTCTGAGGCATATAAGGCATCTCCTGTGGAACCGGGATTTCCACCACCCTGTAATCAGGCAGTTCACAGATCAGGGTTTTTGACATTTTGCACCCCTCCACGTCTGTTTCTTTCTAGCCATTCCCCCGTTCCCTGTTTCCCATTCATGCAAAAGACCATCCCTCTGCTTTCACAAAAATGTTGGACACATAATGACATTTGTGGTAGAATATGATTAAGTACCTGGTCATAATAACAGGTCATAACTAGCCACCCGGGCAACAAGGGGTATCGGGGTGGAGAAGCCCCGCGCATGCCGGGTGCCCGCTTGCGGGCGCGGGATGGGCCTCGTTCCCCAGCGCTAAAAGTGCTGGGGAACAATCAAGGAAAGGGGATGATCGGCTTTGTATCAGATCAGATGGCACGGACGGGGAGGACAAGGGGCGGTCACTGCTGCAAGGATCTTGGGTATGGCTGCTTCCTGGCAGGAACATTATTACGCCCAGTCCTTTCCTGCCTTTGGCGTAGAGCGCAGGGGAGCGCCAGTCCTGGCTTTCACCAAGATTGACAGCAGTCCGATCCTGGACCGGAGCCAGGTCTATGAGCCGGATGCCGTCGTGGTACTGGATGCGCGGCTGTTACAGGGCATAGATGTTACGGCGGGTTTGAAACCCGGCGGACAGGTCATCATCAATTGCGACAGGCGCCCCCCCGGGCTGCCGCCCGGTCAGTTTGACTGTCTCACAGTCAACGCCACGGCGATCGCCCTGGAATATTTGGGCAGGCCGATTGTGAATACCGCTATGGCAGGGGCGCTCTGCGCTGTCCTGGGTTTTCTTCCTTTGAATTCGATCAAGGAGGCGATCGCCGAAACGCTTCCCTCAAACCTGGTTGAGCTAAATATCAAGGTGGCGGAGGTGGCTTACCACGAGGTGATATCCGGAAAAAAGGGAGTGCTGATCGCATGAAGGCCACATCTCAGGACTTCATACCCCACATGAGGTGTCCGCTCCGCACCATGAACACGGGTTCATGGCGGTCGCAGAGGCCGGTGATCGAACCTGGCCAATGCAACCGGTGCTTGCTCTGTTGGATCTTTTGCCCGGAGGGGGCGATCAGGAAAAACCCTGAAGGGCTCATCGTAGATCTCGAATACTGTAAGGGGTGCGGAATCTGTGCCCATGAATGCAGGAAGGGCGCCATTACCATGGTAGAGGACGAGGGGGTGCTCTAATGGGTGAACGCCGATTCTTCAACGGAAACCATGCCCTGGCTCATGCTGTCAGGCTGGCGGGACCGGAGGTCGTGGCGGCCTACCCGATCACCCCGCAGACGGCCATTATTGAGAAGCTGGCCGAGTTTATTGCCGATGACCAACTGGACGCAGACTTTATCAAGGTGGAATCCGAGCACTCGGCGCTTTGCGCCTGTTTCGGCGCCGCCTGCGCCGGGTGCCGGGTGTTCACCGCAACCTGCTCCCAGGGACTCGTCTACATGTGCGAGATGCTGCCCTACGTCAGCAGCAACCGGTTTCCGGTGGTGATGGCCGTGGCCAACCGGAGCCTGGCCGCACCGTGGACGATGTGGTGCGACCACCAGGATTCCATTTCGATGAGGGACCACGGGTGGATACAGCTTTACGTGGAGGATGCACAGGAGGCCCTGGACACCTGCCTGCAAGCCTATCGCCTGGCGGAAGACCCGGAGGTCCTGACCCCGGTGATGGTCTGCCTGGACGGGTTCACTCTCTCGCATACCGACGAAATGGTGGATCTGCCCGCTCCGGAAGAGGTGGGCCGGTTTCTGCCGCCATATTCGCCCCGGCACGCCATTAACTTGAGCGAACCCGCCACTTTTTCCATTGGGACGCCGCCAGACTGCTACATGGAGTATAAATACAGCCAGCAACTGGCAATGGAAGCCGCTCTCTCCAAGATCCCGCAGGTGGCGGGAGAGTTCGAAAAATGTTTCCACCGGCACCATGGAGGTCTCGTCAAGGAATACCACTGTGCAGATGCAGACCTGATCCTGGTCACCATGGGTTCGGTGACCGGCACCGCCAGGTTTGTGGCGGAAAACTTGCGCAGCAAGGGGAAAAGAGCAGGAGTTCTGAAGGTGCGCTCTTTCAGGCCGTTTCCGATCAGAGAAATCGCTAGCGCTCTCCAAAACGCCAGAGGCGTGGGAGTGCTTGACCGGGATTGCTCTTTCGGCAACCAGGGGGCGTTGGGGACCGAGGTCAAGTCGGCCCTGTTCGAGAGTGGAAGCCGGCCGCAGGTAATCAATTTCATCGCCGGCCTGAGCGGCAGGGATATCCGCCCGGTCGATCTTGAAAAGATGTTTACCGCTCTCGAAGAAGCGGTGGCCAGGCCCGGCTCGGCAAGTCCGGTCAATTTCATCGGTTTGAGGTGTGAATGATGATCGATATGAAGCAACTCCCAACCGAAGAGTTGGTGTATGGCAGTCTGGCCTGTGCGGGGTGCGGGGGGCTGATAGCCCTGCGCCTCGCCCTCAAGGCTCTGGGAAAAAACACCGTGATCGTCACCACGGCCTGCTGTTTGATGGCGGTCACCACTTTCTATCCCCAACTGGCTTTTGAGATCCCCTGTGTTACTTCTGTCTTTGCAGGAACCGCCGCCGTGATCTCGGGTGTCGTAACCGGGTTGAAACGCAAGGGAGTCCAAGGCGTGAACGTTGTCGGCTTTGCCGGTGACGGCGGCACGGTGGACATCGGCCTGCAGGCTCTCTCGGGAGCGATGGAGCGCGGGGAGAAGTTCGTCTGGATCTGCTACGATAACGAGGCTTACATGAACACCGGAATCCAGCGCAGCGGGTCCACCCCCGTGGGGGCGCTCACCACCACCACTCCCGGCGGGAAAAAGGCGATGTGGGAGAACCGCCCCAAAAAGGACATGCTGAGCATTGTGATGGCCCATGGCATTCCCTATGCGGCGACAGCAAGCATCGCTTATCCCAAGGATTACATGGAGAAGATCTGCAAGGCTGCCGCAGCGCCAGGCCCAGCATACATCCAGGTGCTGGCGCCGTGTCCCACGGGATGGGGCTATGATGCCGATCAGACAGTGGAAGTGGCTAGATTGGCGGTCCAGACCGGCATGTGGATCCTGGCCGAGTATGACCGGGGAGAGTTCCGCCTCACCCACCGGCCAAGCAAACTGAAGCCTGTAGGCGAGTATCTGCTCAAACAGGGCAGGTTTTCCCGTCTAGGCATCGAGGGCGGCAAGGCAATCCAGGCCGACGTTGACATTCAGTGGAAGGTGTACCGTTGACTTCCTTCCCATGGCTCGTGCTAATCAACGAAAACCTCAACCCGCAAATCGAAGGAATATCCGAAAAATGGAGACAACGCTCGCAAAGGGATCGACAGAGGGGGTGGATGGGTGCTTGATGAATGAACCGTTAAAAGTCCTGATCATAGAGGATTCGGAGTACGATGTCCAAATACTGGTCCGCGAACTGCGGCGCGGGGGCTGCGAACTGCTGTACGAGCAGGTAGGAACAGCCAGAGACATGAGTGCCGCTCTCGATCGACAGAAATGGGATCTGGTCATATCGGATTATGTCATGCCGAGCTTTAGCGGGCTGGATGCCCTGACGCTTGTTAAAGATCGGGGGCTTGACCTGCCCTTCATCATCTTATCCGGGAACATCGGTGATGATCTAGCCGTAGAATCCATGAAAGCAGGGGCGCATGACTACATCCTGAAAAACAACCTGTCCCGGCTGGTCCCGGCTATCAGACGGGAACTGCGAGAGGCGGCGGTGCGACGGGAACGCAGGCAGGCCGAGAAGGCAGTGCAGCGAGAGCGGGACTTTTCCAAGGCAGTGCTGGATACCGCGGGGGTGCTGGTGGCGGTTTTCGACCTCGATGGGCGCATCATCAGCTTCAACCGCGCCTGTGAAGCAGTGAGCGGATATACCTTTCAGGAGGTGCAGGGGAAGGTTATCTGGGATCTGCTGATCATACCGGAAGAAAAAGAACTGATTTTGAAGGTCTTCCAGGATATAATCAGCGGCAGACCCAACGACGGAGAAAGTTTCTGGATCACCAAGCAGGGAGACCTCTGCCCGATCTCCTGGAAGAACACGGTGCTGCTCAATGATCGGAATGCCGTGGAGTACGTAATTGCCACCGGCCTGGACATCACCGGGCACAGGCAGACGGAGTCAGCGTTGCTGTTGGCGAAAAAAATATTCGAAAATACTCTGTCGGGGATCGTGGTCACCGACTGTGACGGTATCATCCAGAGGGCGAATCCTGCCTTTACAGAGATTACGGGGTACAGCGAGGAGGAGGTGATCGGCAAGAACATCGGCGTTCTGGAGTGCGATCCGGAGTATCACCACAAAGTGGTGCGGGCCCTGTCAGAGAGCATCTCGTACCGCTGCGAGGCCTGGAATCGTCGCCGGGATGGCACGCTTTACCTGGCGGGTTTCGTCATCAATGCGATCAAGAATGATGAAGGCCAGAATATCCAATATGTCAAAAGCTTTCGCGACATTACCAAAGATGAAGAGATCCGTAGAGAGAGACAGCATCTCCAGGAGCAGAGTGCCAGAATGCAGAGGCTGTCATCGCTCAGCGCCTTGTCTGCCGGCATCGTTCACGAAATTGCCCAGCCCCTGAACTCGATCAAGTTATTTGCTGACGGGATGCTCTATCTGTATGAAAAAGGACTTTTCAATCTGGATGATTTTGGCGACAACCTCAAAGATATCTCCGCTCAGGTGGAACAGATCACTGCTCTGATCAATCAGATCCGCTCTTTTGCCAATGTGGGACGTGAAACCGAAGTCGTTCCCTGTGGTCTGAACAGAGCCGTCAAACGGATCATGAGCTTTCTCGGGCGGCAGTTGTCGGCTCATGGAATAACGGTGAAAACCGGACTTAATGAAAAACTGCCGAGGGTTCTCGGCACTCAGAGCGGTTATGAAGAGGTGGTGCTGAACCTCTTGACCAACGCCATGCATGCTCTGGATGCCATCGATAACCGGGAAAAAGAGATAACGATCAGAACGTTCCGGACCGGCGGCAAGGTGGTTTTAGAAGTCAGCGATAACGCCACCGGAATAAGAGACGAGATCAAGGAAGAGATCTTCGAACCACTGTTCAGCACCAAGAAACCCGGCGAGGGGATGGGGCTTGGTCTATCGATCGTGCAGTCACTCGTGGAAAGATTCAACGGGCGTATAGAGGCGCAAAATAAAATTCAGGGCGGGGCAACTTTCAGGGTCGAACTGCCTGTTGCTCTATAAAAGGTCGATAATCATGTATATCTTGCTCGTGGATGATGAAGAGAAAAGCAGGGGCGTATTGGCAAAGCTGCTCAGGACTCTGGGACACCAGGTGACAGAGTGTTCCGGCGGGCATGAGGCCATCGAGACTTTCAGCACCCAGGAGTTTCACCTGGTGATCACCGACGTCAGGATGCCGCGCATGTCGGGGATGGAATTGCTGCAAAGAATCCGTGCGCTGCCTCACAACCAGGAAGCGGAAGTGATCCTGTTCACGGGGTATGGCGATATGCAGTCAGCCATTGAAGCCCTGCGCTCGGGAGCCTATGATTACCTGGTCAAGCCGATCAACTTCAAAGAACTTGTAGTCGCCACCGAGCGCGTGGCGGAGCACCTGGCTCTGAAGAGAGAGAACAGGGTGTTGACCAGCGAATTCGATGCTGCGGTCAAGGCGGCTACGGCGGAGACCCTCAAGGAACTCTCGCGCCTCAGGGAGGCTTACGGCAAGAGCACGGGCCTCGGTGCCGTATATTTCTGTTCTGCTGATATGTTGCGAGTCATAGAACAGGCTAAAATCCTTCACGGTGATCGTTCTCTGCCCGTCCTGATCGAAGGCGAGACCGGCACGGGCAAAGAAATGATTGCCAGGCTGGTCCACTTCGGAGAGGGCGGGGTTTCCGCTCCATTTGTCGATCTCAACTGCGCTGCCCTGACGCCCAGCGTCTTTGAGACCGAGCTGTTCGGCTACGAGGCGGGAGCTTTTACCGGAGGGCTGCCCAGGGGTCAGAAAGGGAAACTGGACCTGGCGCTGGGGGGCACTCTCTTCCTGGACGAGATCACGGAGATGCCATTGGAGCAGCAGGCCAAATTCCTGCGTATTCTGCAGGAAAAAGAGTTCTACCGGGTTGGTGGCCTGAAGAAGATCAAGACTGATGTCCGGGTCATCTGTGCCACCAATGTGGATATCGAAGCAAAAATGGAACAGGGAACCTTCCGCCGGGATCTTTTCTATCGCCTGAATGGTGTCCGTATCAATCTGCCGCCGCTCAGGCGGCGAAAGGTCGAGATAATCCCCCTGGCAGAGCTGTTTCTGGCCAGGTTCGCCAAGGAAAAAGGCAAGAAGTTTGAGGGGATCAGCAGGGAAGCTGCCGGGGCGTTGATTTCCCATGATTGGCCGGGCAACATCAGGGAACTGAAGAACCTGATCGAGTATGCAGTGGTAATGCATAACGATGTGCAATTAAAAATAGAACACATCGCTCCTCTGTTTAAGACCGGGTCTCATGCGAGCATGAAGGACAGCGGATTGCTTCCGGCCAATCAGTCTCTGGCGAAGTATACGGACGGTATCATTCTCGAGGCCCTGAAGATGCACGGTGGCAATAAGACAAGAGCGGCCAGGTACCTGGGGATGCCGATCCGTACCCTCTATCGCCGGTTGCAGCGCTTAAACGAACATGGCGGGAATCACTGCCTGTAAGTTGAATATGCCATAATGGCAGGCCACTTTCAGGCCAATCTGTCAAGTGTCATACCCGGCATCAAGCGGGCTCTTCCTGGACACCCCCTGTTTTCTGGGCAAACAGGGGCTTTTTTGTCCTGGAATTTTTTTATTTCTGCTGGCATAGTTCTTGCATTATTTATTTGGACACGAAGGTTTTCTGTCTCGCATATTCAAATGTTCGGAGGGCAACGTGAACATATTGTTGATCGACGACGACGCTACTTGCCTGAAAACCTTAGCCTACATACTGAAGGTGAACAAACAGGCATACCGTACCTTCACCGTACCTGAGCAGGCCGTGGAGTCATACGAGCAGGAAGACTACGACGCGGTCGTGACCGACATGAAGATGCCAGGGCTGAACGGGATCCAAGTGCTGCAGCGGATCCGTTCTCTCAACCCGGAGGCCAAGGTGATCATCATGACCGCGAACTGGGATGCGGAATCTGCCATTGCCGCTGTGAACTACGGGGCCTGCGCTTTACTGGTCAAACCGTTGAAGTTGGACAGCCTGATGAGCGTTTTGAAGAAGATCGAACTGGAAAAGAGAGCGCGGCAGAGTGCCAAGAATGAGCATGTATGACTGGTGCTGGAATATGCCCGGTTGAAGACTGCCTATGAGAACTTGCAAAATTCGTTGCGGGAAGAGACAGGGAGGTGAACTGAGATGGACAACGATCTTGAAAACATCGAGGGTCTGCCAGGCTGCCTGAAGCATGTCAAAGGGATCTCCGGCTGCGCCATCCCGGAGGATGGAGAGATCGGCATGACCTTGGACATCGCCGGCCTGGTCAGTTTTGTCGCTGAGATCATGCAGAAAGCCGGCTAATATAGAAAAATGGGGTGACAAAAACATTGAGCGAGAAGGACCGGTTGAACACCGAATTGCTGGACGAGGACGATGACGAGGGGGAGGATACCCAGGAGAACAAGTATCTGACCTTCGTGATCGGCAAGGAGAACTTCGGGATCGAGATCAGGTATGTGACGGAGATCATCGGCATTCAGAGCATCACGGAAGTTCCCGATGTGCCCCTGTATGTCAAGGGCGTGATCAACCTCAGGGGCAAGGTGATCCTGGTCATGGACGTGCGCCTGCGCTTCGGGGTGGACGAACGGTCCTATGACGACCGCACCTGCATCATCGTGATCAACATCAACGAGCAGCCGGTCGGACTGATCGTCGACCGGGTGCTGGAGGTGCTGGACATCCAGCAAGGCGAGATCGAGCCCCCTCCGAGGATGCGGAAGGGGAGGGGCAACCGGTTCATCCAAGGTATGGGCAAGGTCGGTGACCAGGTAAAGATCTTGTTGGACGCCAATAAATTACTTTTTAACGAAGAGGAGAGTGCTTAGCATGGAGGCGAACAGTGACAAGGAGGCCGCCGCCCGGAGCGGCAAGACTGATCTGTCGGTGCTGGAGATGATTCAAATTCCCGTATTTGTTGCGGATCAGGACGGAAAAATGGTGTACGGCAACGATGCTTTTGCCGAGCTGGTGGGTGTGAAGAGGGAGAAACTTCCGGGCATCCCGGTTTTATCCCTGATCCAGTCTGAGACCAGCGGCATGAAGACGGCCCTTGCCACCGGTTCCAGAGCCTACGTGGAAACCTGGGCGACCGTGGCGAGCTTCAAGGACAGGAAGTACTTCTTAGAGTACAGGCCAATACCGTCCCATAACTCCAAGGGAGAGATCACAGGCGTCGTCGAGACGATCATCGACCGGACCAGCCAGAAGCTGGCCCTGCAGGCCGTCCAGGACCTGGTGGTCAAGGCCAAGGCCGGGGAGCTGTCGGCCAGGGCCGACGTCAAGGCGGAAGGGGATTACCAACTCCTGGTGGACGGCATCAACGAGATACTGGACGCCCTGACGGGTCCCCTCAACGTGGCCGCCGACTACGTCGACCGCATCAGCAAGGGGGACATCCCTGAAAAGATCACCGAGGAGTACCACGGCGATTTCAACAACATCAAGAACAACCTGAACACCTGTATCGGGGCGATCAACGGCGTCACCGGAGAGATGGGCGGCCTGGTGGGCGCCGCCTCCGAGGGAGTCCTGACCAAGCGGGGGGATGCCGAAAAGTTCCAGGGCGTCTATCAGGAGATGATTCGGGACATGAACGGCCTGGTAGCCTCCATAGCCGGCCCCCTCGCCGATCTCACGGCGTGTCTTGAACTGATGGCGGTAAACGACCTGACCAGGAAAATGTCCAAGGACTATCCGGGTATCTGGAACGAG
>JBEKFU010000057.1:0-11664 GCA_050013155.1 Thermacetogeniaceae bacterium
CGCCTTCGCGGGGTACCCGACCCAGAGGGTACCCCGGTCGGCTCGGCGCAAGCCAAGTTTTACTGATAAGCTTCAGTGGGGGGAAGGCAATCCCCCACTGAAGCCAAGAACTTGTTGAACCCTGCCATTTTATCTTTTACTTTCCTATGCAGAACTCCTGAAAGATGGCATCGACGATCTCCTCGGACACGGCCTCGCCCAGGATCTCCCCCAGAGCCGACCAGGCATCCCATAGGTCAACCGCCACACAGTCCAAAGTGCCTCTCGCATCCATGGTCTCCAGGGCGCTGCCGATCGCTTCTCTCACCTTCTTCAGGGCAACCTGGTGCCTTACCCTGGTAAGCATCGTTGGTGCTGATGCAACTGGTCCTGCTCCTACCAGGCTTACCAACTCCTGTTCCAGCCTCTCAAGCCCCCATCCTAGTCGGGCGGAGATCTCCAGCACCGGCAAGCCCCGGGCTTCGGAACCCAACTGCTCCTTACTCAGCAGTTGTTCCTGTGCGTCTATCTTGTTTAACAGAACCAGGCTCCGCCTATCCGCCAGCAGATCTAAAACCATCCGGTCCGCCTTCCCGAACGCTGTTGTAGCATCGAATACGGCCAGAACCAGGTCCGCCTGGGCCAACGCTCCTTTTGCCCGCTCGATCCCCAACGTCTCCACGACCCCGGCCATATCCCTGATGCCTGCCGTATCTATCAGGCGGATAGGGATTCCCTTGATATTTACCATCTCCTCGATCATGTCCCTGGTAGTGCCCGGGATGTCCGTCACCAGGGCACGCTCTGTCCCCAGCATCCGGTTCAGCAGCGTTGACTTGCCGGCGTTCGGTTTTCCCAGCAGCACTACCCCCAGGCCCTCTCTGTAAATGCGCCCGGTGCCGGCAGTCTGCAACAACTCGTCCACTCTTTCCATAAGTTCACGCAGATCGCTCTCCAGGTCGCTTTCCTGTTGCTCCGACATCTCATCCGGGAAGTCTATGCCGGCCTCCACCCCGGCCATCAGCCGCTTCAAGTGTTCACGCAGCTCCGTCACCAATGCGGACAGCCTTCCGTCCAATTGCCTGATAGCCTGGTCCATTCCGGCGTCGCTACGGGCTCGGATCAGGTCGATCACCGCCTCTGCCTGTGCCAGGTCCAGCCTGCCGTTTTGCCAGGCTCTCTTGGTAAACTCCCCCGGCTCTGCCAGGCGTGCCCCTGCCTGCAGCACCCGCTCCAAGATCCGGTTCACCGCCAGCAGTCCGCCGTGGCTGTGGATCTCCACGACATCCTGCCTGGTATAACTGTGCGGCCCCCGCATCACCAACGCCAGCACCTCATCCAGGGGTTCTCCCCCAGCGGAGGATACATACCCCAGATTCATCACCCGGTCCGGCGCCTGGGATAGCCTTAGGCCCTTCTGCCGTGGTCTGAACACACTTTCCACCAGATCCACCGCTCCGGCCCCGCTCAGCCTGACTATACCGATGGCAGCATACCCCAGTGCTGTTCCCGGCGCTGCTATGATTTCCTCGTCCGGCCCGGTAGCCATGCGATCCGCCTCTTTCTATGGTTTGGGGACATTCCCCGCGCCGGGCGCCCTCTGGGCGCGGCGCCCGGGGAATGTCCCCTATGCCCGAAAGGGACTTCTTCTCCTGAAGTCCCTTCTCTTTAATGATTATCTTATTCAAGAACCGCGTCTCCGTCACTATCCAGTCAAGTTACCACGCTCTGGCTCCCGAACTGACCTGGCTCTCAGTGCCCCTCTCTCTGTCTCCTGGGGCTGATGATCACCTTCCGGTAGGGCTCCTCCCCGGTGCTGCCGGTCTCCACCCATGGGTTATCCTGTAAAGCGACATGGATGACCCTGCGCTCATTTGGGGTCATCGGTTCCAGGGCCACCTCATGCCTGGTCCTGCGCACCCTCTCGGTCAACCTCCTGGCCAGCCTGCGGAGGGTTTCCTCCCGTCGTTCCCGGTAGCCTTCGGCGTCCATAATCAGACGCACCTTGTTCTCCATGTGCTTGTTGATCACCAGGCTGGTGATCAGTTGCAGGGAGTTCAGGGTCTCCCCGCGCCTTCCGATCAGGATGCGCACGTCCCGTCCTTCAAAGTTTACCCGCCAGCACTCTTCTTCTGGCCGTACCTGGAACCTGACATCCAGGCCGATAGCCTCGATCACCTGCTTCAGAAACTCGGTGATCGCTTTATCCGGGGTGGTCTTCGGCCTTGCCCTCACGCGCGCCTGCTTGCTTCCGATTATCCCCAGGAATCCTTTCGATCCGGAGTCCAATATCTCGATCTCTGCTTCCTGGTGGGTTACCCCCAACTGGTCCAGGGCTTCCTTGGTCGCTTCTTCTGTTGTGGCGCCGCTTGCCTCAATCCAATTCATCATATTAGGCGCAGTATACTTCTGCATCCCCCGCATCCGGGCTGACGCCCGGCAAGAAATAATTCGGAGCACATACGGTTGGTGAGAGGAATGCGCCGCTCCTCCTTTCGCTAAGCATGGCGTTTTCTTTTTCGAGCAGTCCGAGATTCTTGCGGTTTACCACTATTTACCTCTTCGGTCATAGAGGGGATGGTTGACGACGGTTGTTTCTGCTCCCTTACATCGATCATGGGTGGGATGGTTGACGACGGCTGTTCCTGCTCCCTTCCAACAACTATCATGCGTTTGATGATCAGTTGTTCAATGATGCCGGCAACACTGAAAACCACCCAGTAAAGAGCCAGTCCAGCCGGATACATGCTGGCAAGGTACCCGATAAACAATGGCATGGTGTAGAGCATGGTCTTTTGGTTAGGATCGATCTTCCCGGTGGTAGACAGGCTGATCACGTACTGCTGCCCGAAGGTGGCGAACACTGTCAGGATCGGCAGGATATAGTATGGATCTTTCACTCCCAGGTTTGGAATCCATAGGAAACCGGCGTGTGCCACATCAATGAATTTATTATTCAATGCCGGATTAAAAAAAGTGCGCAGGGCGCTGAACAACGCAAACAAGATCGGCATCTGCACCAGCAAGGGCAGACAACCGGCAAAGGGATTGGCCCCCGCCTCCTTATAGAGCTTCATCACCGCTTCCTGAGATTTTTCGGGCTTGTCCTTGTAACGCTCCTGGATTGCCTTGATCTTTGGCTGCAACTCCTGCATCGCCCTCATGGAGCGCATCTGGGTGACCGTCAGGGGGAACAGGACAATTTTTAGCAATATAGTAAACATGATGATTGCCAGGCCGTAACTGGGCACACCCAGGGCCACGCTCGCCTGGTAAAGGTATTGCAGCAACAAAATGAACCCATTAACAAAGCTATGCCACAAAATAACCCCACCCCGGTACTAAAGCACTTCGGGTAGTTTCCATGATATCTTTCCATGCAGCTTATCTCGGATATTGCGAATAACTACCATTAGTGCCGGGTGGGTCTTCACCTCCTCCTACTCGCTCCCTATTAATTATTCACTATTCAAATCGCCTCAAACCATTTCTTTCATAATTTTAGAGCTGCGAGGAAGTTTGAGGGGGCTATAATCCCCCTGTTTTTAAACAGGGGATACATGGACCCTCTCAGCTTTACCCAGTTTGTTGTTGCCAGAACACCTGTGTCTATGCTATTATGGTCTACAAACCTGGATGCCCCTCATTTCAATGGGGGGGAGGATGTCACGGGATATTAGATCACAGGATCGTATCCGCCCCTATGAAAGGGGTGGCACCTCGCTAAACGCATTAAAGCCATCCACAGCCCGCGCCAGCATCCATACTGTTCCAGCGCCTGGATGGCATATTGCGAACAAGTTGGATAAAACCTGCACACCGTCGGGTGCCACGACGACCAAAACTTCTGATAACACCTGATACCGGCGATCAGCAGTTTCCTCATCAATTTTGCTCCATCGCAGATTGCCTGAGCAGACCGGCCCGCCTGCTGGTCATTAGGAAATCCCGCTCCAGTTCCCCATATGATGCCTCTGCGGCGACACTGAAGATGTTGACCACGATATCAAGGCCGTCTTTATTTTCTTTCATATGCGTCCGGCAGATGTTGCGCAACTGTCTTTTCAGTCTGTTTTTTTCAACCTTGGTCTTTATCTTCCTTGCTACTGCAAAGCCAAACCTGGTAACCCCATCAGGCTTTTTTATATATTGCAACGCCAGGTACCGGCCGCGCACCTTCCGTCCTTCCTGATACACATTCTGAAATTTTTTCAGGCGGTGCTCGCGCGTCAGCATTTCCCCGGCTTACTTCTTATGCGCTCAAAGACGTGCGCCCTTTTGCCCGGCGCCGCCTGATCACATTCTGCCCGCTCCTGGTGCGCATCCTCTTCATAAAACCGTGCACCCGTTTCATTCTTCTGTTTTTTGGCTGGTACGTGCGTTTCATTTCGAGATCAACCTTCCCTGATGAGCTTGAACCTGTTTTTTCCTCTGATTTCTTTTTTCCATTATAAACAACTATTTCGCTATGTCAAGCCACGCCTCGCTCCTCTTCCTTCCCGTTTTTTTTACTTGCTTTAACCGTCCAATGTTTGTTATATTTAAAATTACTGTAATATGTTTTTCCATCTATTTTATACACGTCTTCTTATACACATGTTGACAGTTTTGTGGATAGTAAAAGGTGATGAGTACGTTTAAAAACAAACTTTTTGATATCTGGCCGGAAGTGCTTTCCATCTTAAAGAAGGAACTTGATGATATCAGCTACTCCACCTGGGTCAATTCCGCCCGTCCTTTGGCCTATCTCGACGGTACTCTGGTGATCGGCACCATCGACGATTTTTCCTGCAACTGGATGGAGACCCGCTTCAGTTCTCTGATCAGATCTCATCTGGAGTCCAAGCTCAGACACGCCATCTCTCTGCGTTTTGTGAACTCTCTGGATAGTGAAAATTTCGCTATTACCCGGGATATCGAAGCAATTCCCATGTTTAATCCCAAATATACCTTTGATTCTTTTGTGATCGGAAGCAGCAACCGCTTTGCTAATGCTGCCGCTCTGGCAGTGGCTGATGACCCGGGTCGTGCTTACAATCCACTTTTTATATACGGCGGCGTCGGTCTCGGTAAGACCCACCTGATGCAGGCGATAGGTCATTCCATACTTAGCAACATGAAATCCTTGAAGGTTGCCTATGTCACCTCGGAAACCTTTACCAACGACGTGGTGATCGCCATCCGTGAGCATAAAAATGTGGATCTCCGCAATAAGTACCGGACCGTAGATATCCTATTAATAGACGACATCCAGTTTGTAGCCGGCAAGGAGAGCACCCAGGAGGAGTTTTTTCATACCTTTAATACTCTCTACGAGGCCAACAAACAGATCATCATCTCCAGCGACCGTCCACCCAAGGAGTTCTCCACCCTGGAAGAGCGCATGCGCTCCCGTTTCGAGTGGGGTCTGGTGGCGGACATCCAGCCTCCGGACCTGGAGACCAGGGTCGCTATTCTTTCAAAAAAAGCCAAGAATGAATCCTATAATATTCCTGATGACGTATTTCTTTTTATCGCTTCCAAGATCAAGTCCAATATCAGGGAACTTGAAGGCGCCCTGATCCAATTGGTCGCTTATTCATCCTTTAACCATAAGCCGATCAATATGGAAACTGCCCAGGAAATCCTGAAAGAAATTCTTATTTCCGACCGTCCCCGTAGTATCACCATCCAGATGATTCAAAAGGCGGTTGCCCAGGTATTCAACCTGAAAATGGATGATTTCAAGGCTCGCCGGCGTACCAACGACGTGGCCTTTCCCAGGCAGGTCGCCATGTATCTTTCCCGGGAGTTGTCAGATACCTCTCTGACCAAGATCGGCGACGAGTTTGGTGGACGGGATCATACCACCGTCATGCACGCCTGTGACCGGATCAAGGAAGAAATGGCCATTAATAACATTCTTAAAGAAAAAATTGATGATGTCGTCAAAATTTTACATTCTTCGTGATATTTCTACATATTCACATCCATTCCACAGGCTATCCATCCGGTTATCCACAGTTACAACCTTATTTATATTATAGGTCTACCTAAGATATAATAACTTCATACACATTTTACCGGGCCCTATTACTATTGCTATATTTATTTATAATAAATATAATAAAAATTGCTTAATTTTTTAGGAGGCTCCAAATGAAGATCCATTGCTCCAAAACAGTTCTTGTCAACGCCCTTTCAGCGCTCAGCCGGATCATTCCCGCCCGCGCCACTCACCCCATTCTCAGCGGCTTTATGATCTTCACCAGGAATGATACCCTGGTGCTCCAGGCCACAGATCTGGAACTGAGCCTGACTATAACCGTTCCGGCCGAGGTGGAAAGTGAGGGCTGCGTTGTGGTCACCGGGCGCCACATAACAGAGTTGATCCGCCGGTTGCCTGACGGCGCCTTGACATTAATATTGCTGGAGGACACCCAGCAGTTGGAAATCCTGTATGGGAAAGCCTCGGTCCGCATCAGCACGTGGGCGGTAGCCGATTTTCCGGTTCTACCGTCACTGCCGTCACAGAATAAGATCACCCTCGAAGGCGCCAGGTGGAAGAGTATGATCAAAAAGATCACCATTGCGGCAGCTTCACAAGATGTTCGGCCCAACTACGCCGGGGTGTATATCCAGCTTCAGTCCGGGCGGTTGAAGCTGGTGGCCACCGATACCTACCGCCTGGCGTTTCTGTCTCTGCCTTATCAAGAGGAGATTCCCGACTTCACTCTGTTTGTGCCGGTACGTCCCCTGGGTGAGGTGAGCAGGCTGCTGGATGATGATCAACAACTGGAGATCTTCTGGGATCAGGCCACCATCGGATTAAAGACAGAAGAATTCACAATGACTGCCCGCCTGATGGATGCCCAGTTCCCGGCCTATGAAAAAGTGATTCCCAAGGAATACCGGCTGCGGATCAGGGTGGATAAAGAATTATTGAATGCCACCCTGGAACGGGCGGCCCTGTTTAATGAACTGCCATCTCAACAGGCGGTGGTGAATCTGAAGATTGAAGAAGGCATTCTGTACATCGCTGCTGAAGCCGCCCAGGTAGGCTCCATTAGAGAGGAGATTCCCCTGGCGGGAGTCGAAGGCGAGTCCTGTGAGGCCCTGTTCACCACCCGCTACCTGTTGGATCCGTTGAAGGTCATCGACCGGGACGAGGTGTCCCTGTGTCTGAACGGCCCCAGAGAGCCTGCGGTATACCTGGAAGATGGGGATGAGTACTACCTGCACCTGATCCTCCCGGTGCGCCGGCTCATTGATGGCGCAGGCGGAGCCGGTGCATGATGCTGGAAAGCATTCATCTTCGTTATTTTCGTAACTATGAGGAATTGGACTTTCATCCGGGGGAAGGCTTTATAGTATTGGTGGGGCCCAATGGGGCCGGTAAGAGCAACCTGCTGGAGGGAATCCATTACCTTGGCGCCGGTTACCCTTGCAGGCAGGCTCAGGACGAAGCCCTGGTACACTGGGGCGCTGATTTTTTCGTGATCCGGGGCTGTGTTTTACAGAAAGGTCTGAGATATGACCTGGAGATAGCCTATCAACTGGAGAACAGGCGCAAGATCATCAAGATCAACGGCAAGAAGGGTCTGCCGGGGGCCTGCGCCGCCTGCCTGCCGGTGGTGATCTTCTCTCCGGCAGACTTACTGCTAATCCAGGGAGCGCCTGTTCTACGGCGGCGCTTTTTGGACCTGGTGGTGACCCAGTCCAGGCCCCAGCATGCTGCAGACATGCGCGACTACGGCGGTATTCTGAATCAACGCAACAACCTGCTGCGCCAGGGTGTTTATCAGAGGGCGCAGTTGGCGCCCTGGGATGAACAGTTGGTGGCTGCGGGCGCCCGGATTATCAGCCGGCGGTTGTCTGTATTCAAAACGCTGACGGGACTGAGCCGGGAGGCTTTTGCCTCCTTGAGCCACAACGGCCCGCTGGACGGCGCCTATATTTCCCAGGCGATTCCGCCCTACTCTGAAGAGGACGGCGAGGATTTCTGCCGCCAGGCATTCCGGGAAGCCCTGGAGCGGCGGAGAGGCCTGGATGAACGGCTACGTATGACCACCACGGGACCGCACCGGGACGACCTGCGATTTTTCCTAAATGGACATGAAGCGCAACTCTACTGCTCCCAGGGGGAGCAGCGTCTGATCGCCCTGTCTCTGAAGCTGGGACAGAGACGGTTGCTGAGCGGCACGGCGTCAGAGCCGTTACTGCTGCTAGACGATGTGTTTTCGGAGCTGGATGCGATACACAGGGAGAAGGTGCTTCAGGAGATGGCCCAGAGCCGCCAGGTGATCGCCACCAGCGCCTACTTCATCGGTCAGGGAGAGGCGCCTGCCGGGCATCTGACCCCGGAGATCGACTTGTTCCGGGCATCCTCGAGGTTCGAAGCTCGAGCTTGAAAAGGAAGGCAATGATATTGAACCTCTCATGACTAAAGTCACGAGATTCCTGATTCATCGTTCCGTGCCTTCGTGAGAGAGGTCTTACAGGGACTCCACAGGCTATCCCCGCAGTTCCTGCGGTTCCGGAATTTTGCTCTAGCTTGGTTGTCACTAGATCATTCCCTTGGAGTATTATACCAGACTATGTGGGAAGTTGCAAACATATTTTCGATGGACTAACTCACGACTCAAGTCACGAGTGTGCGGCCATCAGAGCATCAAAGGCCTCGAAACCGAGCGATCTCAGCAACCTGGCGGTAGAACGCGGTAGATCCTCATCAATCAAAAGTCTAATGCTCATAGAATCGCTTTAACCTGCTCATCGCTTGCAATATGCGCTGCATAGCGAAGAGCAGCTAAAATCTGGTCTTGAGTCAATTCGTATTCCTTTTTGATCTCTCCGTAAGTGGCGCCTCCTGCCAGCTTACCCAATACCAGTTCTACCGGAACTCTTGTTCCTGAAATCACCGGTTTCCCACCTCTAATGTCTGGGTCTATGTCAATGTCTGGTAAAATCTCTTTCATGCTATTTCCCTCCTCAATGCATATCGTACTAAAATTATAACATGTGCTGAGTCGCATTTTAAGATGCTAAGCAGGGGGATGAGGCCTTCGAGAGGGTATTGGGGCGAGAACAGGCACTGCTGGACGATGCCATCTGCACCGTGGCCGCCCTGGATGAGCCGTAGCGCTCGGCATACTGATCCTCGCAGTAGAAGTGGTAGGCGGTATATTCGCTAATAGCCTGGCGCTGATGAGCGATGCCGGTCATATGCTGACTGATGTGGCTTCGCTGATAGTCGCTTTGCTGGCAGTCAGGATCTGCACCAATCCGCCCTCAAAATCTATGACTTACGGGTATCAGCGCATCACGATCCTGGCTGCCCTATTCAACGCAGTGGTGCTGATCGGAATAGCAATCTTCATCGGAGGAGAGGCCTATCACCGGATCTTGGATCCGCAGCCGGTCCAGGGGGCAATACTCTTCGTCACCGCCACGATCGGTGTGGCGATCAACCTTTATATCGGACTGGGAATGCGGGGCGAGGCAGATAACATCAATATCAAGAGCGCCATGCTCCATGTTCTCGGAGATGCGGCAGCATCCGGAGGCGTGATTGTAGCCGGAATCGTCATCTATTTTACGAAATGGTATATAGTCGACCCGATCATCAGCATTCTGATTGCCTTGCTGGTGGCAGCCGGTGCCTGGAAGATCATCAGGGAGACCTATATCATTCTGATGGAGGGGACCCCAGAAAAGATCGAGTTTGAAGAAGCGGCCGAGACCCTACAATCTATCCCCGGTATAATTGACATCCATGATCTGCATATATGGAGTCTGACCACCAACCGTAATGCGATGAGTGGCCATATCGTGGTTGACGGAAATTTGACCGTATCAGAGACCCAGACAATCATTCGCCAGATCGAAGATCTGCTCGAGCGCAAATACCGGATCGGCCATGCGTCGATCCAGGTGGAGGATTGTGATCACCCGCATATAAACGGCTTATTATGTTCGTATATGCAATAAGTATGAGTTATGACAACGTTTGCAACCGGCATTCGATGCAACAACCGGAATATCGTGTTGATTGATTGACAATTGTATTAGATGCGTATAGGGTCAGCTTGGGACAAGTAAATATTGAAACCAGGGCTCCAGGTGCCCCGGCTGATAACCGGGGAGAATAGGGAATCAGGTGCACAAATCCTGAGCGGTGGGGCCGCTGTGAATGGGGAGCTGTTTCCAAAAACCACTGGGTACATCCGGGAAGGTGGAAACCAGCGATGATCCATGAGCCAGTAGACCTGCCTGGAGTTTCAACAAAGAGCGCCTCCCATCCAGAGGACCGTGTTGGTTGTTGCATTTGATTTTGTGCAATCCCGGCCCATGGAGGCCGGGATTAATTTTTGGTGCGCCCGGGCATGGGCGCTGTTCTGTAGGGTGAAAGCCCCGAACGATGAAGGTAGCAGTAGCTTAAGGCAAGAGTGGCCGTGGTGACGCGGAATCCAAGGAGCGGCAATCCCCTGGCCGAAAGCTGTCTCCGGCAGTGCCAACTGCAGCGCGAGACAGAGAACCATCCTGCGGCTCGGCTACAAGACCGGTATGCTCGTTTATTGACTGAAAAAAACGAGGATATGATCGGGACGCGGGTTGAACAGACCTTGCGTCCGGCAGAGGTGGCCCATGGATATGCTGAATCTTCAATCTTTGAAAACAATTCAGGTCAAGGAGACTGACACCGACTGCTATATCACTGCCGAAACGGTCGCCAGGCCGTCCCAGTGCCCGCACTGTCAAGCTTTGAACCCGCGACTGACTGGTCACGGTCGCAAGCAGCAGATCTTTCAGGACACTCCGATTCGTGGGAAGCGGGTGAACATCCTGATCGACCGGCGCCGCTATACCTGCCGGGAGTGCGGCAGCACCTTTCTGGAGCGGCTGGTGGACATGGATGACCGGCGAAACATAACCAAACGCCTTCTGCGCTATATCCAGGCCAAATCGCTCACTGACACCTTCTCCAGCCTCGCCAGGGAGATCGGCTTGGACGAGAAGACCATCCGCCTGATTTTCAAGGATTACGTCACCGAACAACTCCGATCGTACCAACCAGAATCTCCTAGGTGGCTGGGCATCGACGAGGCATATCTGCTCCATGGCTACCGCTGTGTGCTAACCAACATTGAGGCGTCTACCATGTTGGACATTCTCCAAAACCGCAGCAGATCGATTGTTTGGAATTACCTCTCCCGGCTTGCCGGGAAAGAAAGGGTCGAATTCGTCTGCATGAGTACGTGGCCGCCATATCGGGACGCTGTCAACGATAGCTTGCCAAACTCCAAAATCATCATCGATCAACGCCAGATCATGCGCTGCGTCAATAACGCCGTCGCCGTCGCCAGCAGGTCGATTCAGGAAGATCTGGCGCCCAAGGAGCGCCAGACCCTGGCGCATGGGCGTCTCGCCCTCGCAAAACATGGTTCCGATCTCGCTCCCGAAAAGCGCCGGAGCCTGCTGCGTCGCCTGCCGCTGCTGAAACTGGCCTACGAACTCGAGGATGAGTTCTGTGATATTTTTACTACCAGTCCCAGCAAGGCAGAAGCCGAGTGGCGCTATGATCAGTGGGTGCTACGGATCGTTCCTGACCTGAAGCAGTTTTTCGGTCTCATGGTAACTTCGATGAACAACTGGAGAACAGAGATCTTCAACTACTTCGATGCGATACCCGGTTACCCGTTGACC